>NZ_PSWN01000001.1:0-249601 GCF_002932815.1 Rathayibacter sp. AY1B4
CGCCCGCCCCTCCCGAACCGAAGGAAGACCCGCCCCCGTGAGCATCGAGATCAACAACGAGTCGAGCGTCCCCGTCGACGAGGCCGCCCTGCTGCGCCTCGCCGGCTACGCGCTCGACTCGCTCCACGTGCACCCCGACGCCGAGCTCGCGATCGTGCTGGTCGACGAGGGCGCGATGGAGCAGCTGCACGTGCAGTGGATGGACGAGCCGGGGCCGACCGACGTGCTCAGCTTCCCGATGGACGAGCTGCGTCCCGGGACCGAGGACGAGCAGACCCCCGCCGGGCTCCTCGGCGACATCGTGCTCTGCCCGCAGGTCGCGCAGTCCCAGGCCGAGTCGGCCGGCCACTCCGTGCTCGACGAGCTGCAGCTGCTGACCGCCCACGGGCTCCTGCACCTGCTCGGCTTCGATCACGCCGAGCCGGAGGAGGAGCGCGAGATGTTCGGCATCCAGCGCGACATCCTGGTCGGCTTCCACATCAGCGAGCGACGCCGCTAGAGCGCGCCGTGCCCACTCTCCAGCTCCTCATCGCCGCCCTCGCGCTCGTCGCCGTCGGCGGCTGGTTCGCCGCGACCGACGCCGCCCTCGGCGTCCTCTCGCGCAGCGACCTGCTCGACATGGCCCAGCACTCCCGCAGCGCCCGCGCTCTCCGCGCGATCGCGGGCGACATGAGCGCCCACGTCAACGTCGTCAACTTCTCGCGGATCGCGGCCGAGACGACGGCCGCGGTGTTCGTCACCACGGTGCTGGTCGTCGAGGTCCCGCAGCTCTGGCTCGCGCTCCTGCTGGCGGTCCTGATCATGGCGGCGGTCTCGTTCGTCCTGGTCGGCTCCAGCCCCCGCAGCGTCGGGCGCGCCAACGCCCGCGCGGTCCTGTCCACCAGCGCCTCGCTCGTGCACGTGCTCCGGCTCGCGCTGGGTCCGGTCGCGCACGGGCTCGTGGCCCTCGGCAACCGGGTGACCCCGGGAACCGGGCGCTCGGCGGGGTTCTCCTCCGAGGAGCAGCTGCTCAGCATGGTCGACGAGGCGACCGAGCAGGACGTGCTCGAGCAGGACGACCGCGAGCTGATCCACTCGATCTTCGAGTTCAACGACACCTTCGTCCGCGAGGTGATGGTGCCCCGCACCGACATGGTGACGATCGAGGCGACCTCCTCCGTCGGCGCCGGCATGGGGCTCCTGCTGAGCCGCGGCATCTCCCGGCTCCCCGTCATCGGCGACGGCGTCGACGACGTCCTCGGCGTGCTCTACCTGCGCGACGTGGCCCGGCACACCTACGAGCGGCCGGACGACGACGACACGGTCGCCGATCTCGCGCGCCCCGCGCTGTTCGTGCCCGAGTCGAAGAAGGCCGACGAGCTGCTCCGCCAGATGCAGCTCGAGTCCAACCACCTCGCGATGGTGGTCGACGAGTACGGCGGCATCGCGGGCCTGGTGACGCTGGAGGACCTGATCGAGGAGCTCGTCGGCGACATCTCCGACGAGTACGACCGCGAGGTCGACCTCTTCGAGGAGACGGCGCCCGGGGTCTACCGCGTCTCGGCGCGCCTGCCGGTGGACGAGCTCGGCGAGCTGTTCGAGCTCGACCTCGAGGACGACGACGTCGACTCGGTCGGCGGACTGCTGACCAAGGCCTACGGGCGCCTCCCCGAGCGCGGCGCGACGGCGCGGATCGGCGGAGTGCTGCTCGAGGCCGAGCAGGCGGACCCTCGCCGTGGGACCATCTCCACGGTGATCGTCCGCCGCGATCCCGATCTGGACACCGCCGGCGAGCCCGGCACCGGCCCCGTCGCGATCATCGCGGACGGCGGCACCACCACCCCCAGCCCGAGCACGGCTCCCACCCGCGGAGCCACGGGCGATCAGCACGAGGACGCACGATGACCGACACCACTCCCGCCGCCGCTCCCTACCGGGCGGGCTTCGTGTCCTTCGTCGGCCGCCCGAACGTGGGCAAGTCGACGCTCACGAACGCCCTCGTCGGCGAGAAGATCGCCATCACGAGCTCGAAGCCCCAGACCACGCGGCGCGCTATCCGCGGAGTGGTGCACCGCACCGACGGCCAGCTGATCGTCGTCGATACCCCCGGCATCCACCGGCCGCGCACGCTCCTCGGCGAGCGGCTGAACTCGCTCGTCACCTCGACCCTCGGCGACGTCGACGTGATCGGGATGCTGTTCCCGGCGGACGAGCCGATCGGCCCGGGAGACCGCTTCATCAACGAGCAGCTCGACTCCTTCCCGCGCGCCCGGAAGGTCGCGATCGTCTCGAAGGTCGACCTCTCCTCGAAGAAGTCCGTGGCGAAGCAGCTGCTCGCCGTCTCGGAGCTGCGCGAGTGGGACACGATCGTGCCGATCTCGGCCGTGACCGAGGAGCAGCTGGACGTCCTGGCCGTCGAGCTCCTGCGCCTGATGCCGGTCTCGCCCGCCCTCTACCCGGAGGAGGCGGTGACCGACGAGGACCTGTCCTCGCGGATCGCCGAGTTCATCCGCGAGGCCGCCCTCGAGGGCGTCTCGGACGAGCTGCCGCACTCCCTCGCCGTGACGCTCGACGACATGGTCGAGCGCGAGGACGGCTCGCTGATCGACATCTACGCCAACGTCTTCGTGGAGCGCGACAGTCAGAAGGGCATCATCATCGGCAAGGGCGGCCAGCGCCTGCGCGAGGTGGGAGCCGTCTCCCGCGAGCAGATCGAGCGTCTGCTGGGCCGCCGCGTGTTCCTCTCCATCCGGGTGAAGGTCGCCAAGGAGTGGCAGCGCGACCCGAAGCTGCTGGGGCGCCTGGGCTTCTGACGCCGGAGGACGACCGCGGTCACCCTCCAGGACGACGCCCCCGGGCGCGCGGACCCGTAGCGTGGTCCTCATGCGCGCCCTCCTCGACCGACCGGCGGCCCTGCCGATCGCCGGGGCGCTGCTCGCCGCCCTCCATCTGCTGCTCGGGCTCACCGGGGTCACTCCGACCGAGCGGATCGCCGGCGGCCTCGTGCTCGCGCTGGCCCTCGCCGTCGCGGGATTCCTGCCCGCGCTCGCCCCCTCGCTCGTCGCGGTCGGCGCGCTCGCCGACGGAGGCGTCCTGCTCGGCGGCGTCCCCGTCGACGGGGTGCTCGTCGGCCTGGTCGTCCTCTGGCAGACGACCCGCCGGGTGGGCCCCTGGACCCGTGCCCTGGCGCTCGCGGGCGGCCTGATCCTCGCCGGGATCGGCGGCGTCACCGTCGCGCTCGGCCTCTCCGGCCCGCTCGATCCGTCCGGGCTCCCGGCGCGCGTGGAGTTCGTGGTCCTCGCCCTGGTCGCCCTCGCGGTCGCCTCCGTGCTCGGTGCGGCGAAGGTCCTCGTGTACCTCAACGCGCTGCGGGCGCCGGTCCTCGCGGGCGATCGGATCGACGCGCTGCTGACCCGGGTCGCCGGGCCGCAGGACCCCTTCGCGGTGGGGGTCGCCGGTGGTCAGGCGCTGGTGCTCCTCCTCGTCGCCGGCCTCCCGTTCGCCGGGGTGGACGGCGCGATGCAGCTGCTGGTCGCGGGCGTGCTCGCGGTCGCGCTGGTACTGCACCGGCGGTCACCGGTCCTCGCCCTCTCGATCGCCTGGGCCGGTGCCGCCCTGCAGATGAGCGCGAGCCTCACTCCCGGACCGGCGGATCTGGCCATCCTGGCCGTCCTCTTCGGCGCCGGCGCGTCGGAGTCGCGACGGGTGCGGATCGCGGGCGCGGTGTCGGCCGTCCTCGGCGCCGTGGTCGCCGTGGTCTACCTCGTCCTCGTCTTCGACCTCGTCGCGAGCGCCTACGACGGCCTGCTGTCGGCCGGAGCCACCTTCGGCGGGATCCTCGCGACGCTCGGCCTCTCCTGGACCATCGGCCTGCTCTCGCGGGCGGTCCGCCGGGCCCGGGAGGGCCAGACCCTGCGCGCGCAGGCCGAGCAGGAGCGCGCCCGAGCGCAGCGCGAGCTCGACACCGTGGAGGAGCGCAACCGGATCGCCCGCGACATGCACGACGTCGTCGCCCACTCCCTCGCCGTGGTGATCGCGCAGGCCGACGGCGCGCGCTACCTCGGCGCCACCAGCCCCGAGCAGACCGACGCCGCGCTGCTGACCATCTCCTCCGTCGCCCGGGACGCCCTCGGCGACGTGCGCGTGCTCCTCGCCCAGCTGCGGCACTCGCAGAGCGACGGCCCGCAGCCCGGCGCCCGCGACCTGCCGGCCCTCCTCGACAGCGTGGGCGGAGCCGGAGCCCCCGTCCGCGCCGAGCTCGCCGTCGACCTGGAGGCGGTGCCGCGCGCCGTCGGTCTGGCCCTGTACCGCATCGCCCAGGAGGCGACCACGAACGCTCTCCGCCACGGCCGCCCGGGCTCGCCGCTCGACATCGCCCTGCGCCAGGATGGCGGCGAGCTCGCCCTGACCGTGCGCAACGCCCGGTGCGCCGACGTCGAGCGCGACTCCCTGCCGGGCGAGGGCCACGGCCTGGTCGGCATGCGCGAGCGCGCCGCGCTCGTCGGGGGAGTGCTCGCCGCCGGCCCGGTCGGGGACGACTTCGTCGTCGACGCGCGCCTGCCCTCCTCCCCGTCCCTCGCCCGCACCGCCCCACCCCTCGCCTCCGGAGGCAGCCCCGCATGACCGACACCATCCGCCTCGTCCTCGTCGACGACCAGGCCCTCTTCCGCGCCGGCATCCGCATGCTGCTCGGCTCGCAGCCCGACCTCGAGGTGGTCGGCGAGGCCTCGGACGGGGCGGAGGGTGCGGAGCTGGTCGCGCGGCTGGCCCCCGACGTCGTGCTGATGGACATCCGGATGCCGGGCGTCGACGGGATCGAGTCGACCCGGCGGATCCTCGCGGACGCGCAGGAGCGGCGGGTCGAGCCTCCGCGCATCCTCGTGCTGACCACCTTCGACCTCGACGAGGCCGCCGCGCGCGCCATCCGGGCGGGCGCGAGCGGCTTCCTCCTGAAGGACACGGAGCCCGGCTTCCTCCTCGCCTCCGTCCGCACCGTGCACGCGGGGACCGCCGTGGTCGCCGCCTCCGCGACCCGCGAGCTCTTCGAGCACTTCGGAGCGGCGGGCAGCGGACGCGAGACCCCGCCCGCCTTCGCGACCCTCACCGACCGCGAGCGCGAGATCTTCCACCTGGCCGCGCGGGGGATGAGCAACACCGAGATCGCGCGCGCCGAGTTCCTGAGCGAGGCGACGGTGAAGACGCACATCAGCCGCACCCTCGGCAAGCTCGGCCTGCGCGACCGCGTGCAGCTGGTGGTCTACGCCTACGAGAACGGCCTGGTCTCCTAGCGCGGGACGCCGGGGTGACGCGCCGCGGGGGCGGTGCTACCCTGACCGGGTGCGCTTCGGACAGCTCCTCCTTCTCCGCCGCGACGAGATCTGATCCTCAGGCCATCCTCGTCGCGGAGTCCGTCGTCGGCTGAACCATCCCTCGCCCGCGAGGTCGATCCGCATCCGGATCCCCGCGAGACCGCCCGACCGGCACCGCCCACCAGCGGAGCCGCACGCGAGCGGGATCGGTCACGAGCGAGAACAGACACGTGCGCACCACTGCGCCGGGAGAGCACCTCATGCTGAACAACCAGAAGCCGTCGCCCATGCCGATCGGCAAGTACCGTCCCTTCCACGAGCTGATCGCCGTGGACCTGCCCGACCGCACCTGGCCGTCGAAGCGCATCACGACCGCGCCCCGCTGGTGCGCCGTGGACCTCCGCGACGGCAACCAGGCGCTCATCGACCCGATGAGCCCCGAGCGCAAGCGCATCATGTTCGATCTGCTGGTCCGGATGGGCTACAAGGAGATCGAGGTCGGATTCCCGAGCGCGAGCCAGACCGATTTCGACTTCGTGCGCAGCCTCATCGAGGAGGGCGCGATCCCCGAGGACGTCACCATCCAGGTGCTGACCCAGGCCCGCGACCACCTGATCGAGCGCACCTACGAGTCGATCCGCGGCGCGCGCCAGGCGATCGTGCACCTCTACAACTCCACGAGCGTGCTGCAGCGCGAGGTCGTGTTCCGCAAGGACCGTCAGGGCATCATCGACATCGCGCTGGCCGGCGCCCGCAAGTGCCGCGAGATGGAGTCGACCGTCCCCGGCACGGCCGTCTACTACGAGTACTCGCCCGAGAGCTACACCGGCACCGAGCTCGACTTCGCCCGCGAGATCTGCGACCGGGTCGTCGAGGTCTTCGAGCCGACTCCCGAGCGCAAGGTCATCCTGAACCTGCCCGCCACCGTCGAGATGGCCACCCCGAACGTCTACGCAGACTCGATCGAGTGGATGAGCCGCAACCTCGCGCAGCGCGAGAACATCGTGCTGTCGCTGCACCCCCACAACGACCGCGGCACGGCCGTGGCGGCGGCCGAGCTGGGCTACCTGGCCGGTGCCGACCGGATCGAGGGCTGCCTCTTCGGCAACGGCGAGCGCACCGGCAACGTCGATCTGGTCGCGCTGGGCGTGAACCTGTTCACCCAGGGGATCGACCCGCAGATCGACTTCAGCGACATGGACGGCATCAAGCGCACCGCCGAGTACTGCAACCAGCTGCCCGTGCCCGAGCGCAGCCCCTGGGCGGGCGACCTGGTCTTCACCGCCTTCAGCGGCTCGCACCAGGACGCCATCAAGAAGGGCTTCGAGGCGATGCAGGCCGAGGCCGAGCGGACCGGCCGAAGCGTCGACGAGCTCACCTGGGCCGTGCCCTACCTGCCGGTGGACCCGAAGGACCTGGGCCGCTCCTACGAGGCGGTCATCCGCGTCAACTCGCAGTCCGGCAAGGGCGGAGTCGCGTACCTGCTGAAGACGGACCACGCGCTCGACCTGCCGCGCCGGCTGCAGATCGAGTTCTCGGGCGTCGTGCAGGCCAAGACCGACGCCGAGGGCGGCGAGGTCACGAGCGAGCAGATCTGGACGGTGTTCCAGGACGAGTACCTGCCGGCGCCCGCCGAGCGCGCCGACGAGAAGTGGGGCCGCTTCGAGCTGCTGCGCACGAACACGTCGAGCGATCTGGGCGGCAGCATCGCGCTGGACGCGGTCCTCCGGGTGGGCGACGAGCGCGTCTCGGCCAGCTCGCGGGGCAACGGCCCGATCAACGCCTTCGAGGCCGTGCTGGAGCAGCAGGGCGTCGAGGTCCGGGTCCTCGACTACGTCGAGCACGCGCTCAGCGCCGGCGGCGACGCGCTGGCCGCCTCGTACGTCGAGTGCACGGTGAACGGCCGCACCCTGTGGGGCGTGGGCGTGGACGCCGACATCTCGACCGCCTCCCTCAAGGCCATCGTCTCGGCCGTCAACCGCGCCCTGCGCGAGGAGGTCCCGGTCCGCGAGCTGGCCGGCGCCTCCGCCTGATCGGGCCCGATCCCCGCCGTGGGAGCCGTGATGCGTCGCGGCTCCCACGGCATTCCCGTGCGCGGACCGCGCGGGACTCCGCTCCCTGCGTCCGGGTCGGCCGCCGCTAGGTCCGGCGGCGCCAGCGCAGGCGCGGCACCCCGCTGAGCGCGCGCTGTTCGGGCAGGCTCCAGCCGTAGCGGACCGCGAGCAGCCGGATGACCGTGGTCACGCCCACCGCGAGCGGCGCGGCGAAGTCGATCGTCACTCCGAAGCGCAGCGCGAGGACCAGGACGCCGGTGCCCACCGAGGCGGCGACCGCATAGAGCGAGCCGACGTGCATCAGCGCGATCGGCCGGTTCAGCAGGATGTCTCGGACGACGGATCCGCCGACGGCCGAGACGGTGCCGACGAACACGGCCGGCACCTCCGGCACGCCGAGCGACAGGGCCTTCGTGGTGCCGATCGCGCCGAAGAGCCCGAGGGTCAGCGCGTCGAGGGCGGTGATCGTCCCGTCGACCCGGTTCAGCAGGTGCTGGAGCAGCATCCCGAGCAGGGAGGCGGTCACCGCGACGATCAGGTACGCGTCGGTGTGCAGGGCCACCAGAGGCGTCTGGAGCAGCAGATCGCGGAGCACGCCGCCGCCGAGGCCGGTGGCCGTGCCGATGATCGTGACGCCGAGCAGGTCGATCCGGCGGTCGCGGAACTCGCCCGCGAACATCGCGCCCTGGAGGCAGCCGATGGCGATCGCGAGCAGGTCGGCCCAGGCCGGGATCTCGAAGAGGGAGGCTGCCACCCGGACATCGTTCCACGGCGCGGGCCCTGCTCCGGCCGGGCTGCCAGCCGGGTGTCGGGGGTCGGGGGGATAATCGGAGGATGCCCACCTATCGCGACGAAGCCGTGGTGCTCCGCACGCACAAGCTGGGCGAGGCCGACCGCATCGTGACGCTGCTCTCGCGCAGCCACGGCAAGATCCGCGCGGTGGCGAAGGGCGTGCGCAAGACCGGCTCCAAGTTCGGCTCGCGGCTCGAGCCGTTCATGGTCGCCGACCTCCAGCTCTACGAGGGCCGGAGCCTCGACATCGTCACGCAGGCCGAGTCGCTCGGCGCCTACGGTGCGCTGATCGCGGCCGACTACGACAGCTACACGGCGGCGAGCGCGATGGTCGAGACGGCGGACCGCCTCACTGACGCGGACGCCTCCCTGCAGCAGTACCTGCTGCTCGTCGGGGCCCTGCGCTCGCTCTCGAAGCACGAGCACGAGCCGGTGCTGACGCTCGACTCCTACCTCCTGCGGGCGCTCTCGATCGCGGGCTGGGCGCCCAGCTTCGAGGACTGCGCGCGCTGCGGCGCCCCCGGGCCCCACGGCGCGGTCGTGGTGCAGCTCGGAGGCGTCGTCTGCGCCGACTGCACGCCGCCCGGCGCACCGCGGGTCGCTCCGGAGGTCGTGGTCCTGCTGGGCGCACTGCTTACAGGAGACTGGGCCCATGCCGAGACCACCGAGCCGACCACGCGGTCGCGGGCGAGCGGAGTGGTCGCCGCCTACACGCAGTTCCATCTCGAACGCGGTCTGAGATCCCTGGAGCACGTCACCCGATGAAGCCCTTCACCCACAAGGACGCCGAGCCGTACCGCCCCCTCGACTGGACCGGGATCCACCCGCCCGCGATCCCGCGGAAGGCCGTTCCGGGGCACGTCGCCATAGTGATGGACGGGAACGGCCGCTGGGCGAACTCCCGCGGCCTGACGAGGATCGAGGGGCACAAGCGCGGCGAGACGGCGCTGCTGGACGTCGTGGCCGGAGCGATCCAGATCGGCGTGAAGCACCTCAGCGTCTACGCGTTCTCGACCGAGAACTGGAAGCGCTCGCCCGAGGAGGTGCGCTTCCTGATGGGCTTCAACCGCGACGTGCTGCACCGCCGGCGCGATCAGCTCAACGAGTGGGGCGTGCGCATCCGCTGGGCCGGCCGGAAGCCGCGCCTGTGGGCGTCGGTGATCAACGAGCTGCAGTTCGCCGAGCGGATGACCGCGGACAACGACGTGCTCACCCTCACCATGTGCGTCAACTACGGCGGGCGCACCGAGATCGCCGACGCGGTGCAGCGGCTCGCCGCCGAGGTCCAGGCGGGGCGGCTCAAGCCCTCCGGCATCTCCGAGAAGACCATCGCCAAGGCGCTCTACGTGCCCGAGATGCCGGACGTCGACCTCTTCGTGCGCTCCTCCGGCGAGCAGCGCACCAGCAACTTCCTGCTCTGGCAGAGCGCCTACGCCGAGATGGTGTTCCTCGACCGGCTCTGGCCGGACTTCACGCGGACCGACCTCTGGGACGCGATCGAGCACTACTCCGGCCGCTCCCGTCGCTTCGGCGGCGCGGTCGACGTGCCGGGGGCCTCCTCGTGATCCGGGCCGGGATCGTCGGCTTCGGGCTCGCCGGCAGCGTCTTCCACGGTCCGTTCCTCGCGGCGGATCCCGCTTTCGAGGTCGTCGCCGTCTCCACCCGCGACGCCGGTCGGAGGGCCGCGGCCTCCGCCGCGCATCCGGAGGCCCGGATCGTGCCCGACCTCGACGCGGTGCTCGCCGAGCGGCCGGAGCTGGTCGTGCTCGCCTCGCCACCGTCGGTGCACCGGGAGCAGGCCGTCCGGGTGCTCGAGGCCGGAGTCGCCGTCGTGATCGACAAGCCCTTCGCACCGAGCACGGCCGACGCGGACGCGATCATCGCCGCCTCCGAGCGGAGCGGTGCGCCCGTCTTCGTCTTCCAGAACCGGCGCTGGGACGCCGATCTGCTCACCCTCCGCCGCCTCCTGGGCGAAGGGGTCCTCGGCGAGGTCCTCCGCTTCGAGTCGACCTTCGAGCGCTGGAGCGCGCCGAAGACGGGCAGGTGGCAGAGCGAGACGGTTTCGGCCGAGGGTGGCGGGATCCTCTTCGATCTCGGCAGCCACCTGGTCGACCAGGCGCTGCTGCTGTTCGGCCCGGCGGTCGTCACGGCGGCCGAGACCCGGACCGTCCACGAGGGCTCGGCGAGCGAGGACGACGCGTTCGTCTCGCTCCTGCATCACAGCGGCGTCCGCTCCCACCTCACCATGAGCCGCGTCGCCCGGGCGACCGGCCCCCGCTTCCGCGTGCTCGGCACCCGCGCCGCCTTCAGCGTCGACGGTCTGGATCCGCAGGAGACCGCGCTCCGCACCGGCGGCGCCCGACCGGACGACGACGGCTTCGGCGAGGTCGCGCCGGAGGGATGGGGCGTCCTCGTCAACGACTCCGGCGCACACCCCGTGCCGAGTGAGCGGGGACGCTACGCCGCGTTCCTCGAGCAGGTCGCGCGGTCGCTCCTGGACGGCGCTCCCTCGCCGGTCGACGTCCGCGAGGCCCGCGAGGTCGTCGCCGTGCTCGAGCAGGCGCACGCCCTCGCCGCCCGCTGACCGGGCCCGCCGCCGACGCGCCCGGTCGCTCCCCGGTCTTGGCGATCCGGCTCCGGAGCGTCATCCTCGAGAGGTGAGCACCGCACTGCCGAACTCCGCCGACCTGCGCGCGCGCTTCGCCGGTGCCCGCGGCTACCACAACGCCTGCACCCTCGGCCTGCCGCCGCGGGAGACCGTCGAGGCGCTGCGGGCGGACCTCGACGGCTGGTCGTCCGGGGAGAGCACGGCCGCCGCCTACGGCGCTGTCGCCGAGCGCGCGCGTGCCTCGTTCGCCGCGATCGCCGGCGTCCCGGTCTACCGGGTCGCGATCGGCTCGCAGACCTCCGCCATGGCCGCCGTGCTCGCCGCCTCGCTGCCCGACGGGGCCCGCGTGCTCTGCGTGGACGGCGACTTCTCCTCCATCGTGTTCCCCTTCCTCGCCCAGGCGCACCGCGGAGTGACCGTGCGCTCCGTCGCGCTCGAGGCGCTGGCCGACTCCGTCGACGACGGGGACGACCTCGTCGTCTTCTCCGCCGTGCAGTCCAGCAGCGGAGCGCTCGCCGATCTCGACGCCGTCCTCGAGGCGGCCGCGCGCCACGGAGTGCGGACCGCGTGCGACCTCACGCAGGCGGCCGGCGTCCTGCCGGTCGACGCCTCCCGCTTCGACGCGACCCTCACCCACGCCTACAAGTGGCTGTGCTCGCCGCGCGGAGTGGCGTTCCTCACGGTGTCGCCCGCCTACGCGGCCGAGCTCGTCCCCGTGCAGGCGGGCTGGTACTCGGGGGAGGACGTGTGGTCGTCCTGCTACGGACCGGCCATGCACCTGGCTGAGAACGCCCGCCGCTTCGACGTCTCGCCGGCCTGGCAGGCGTTCGCCGGCGCCGAGGCGTCGCTCGCTCTGTTCCGCTCGCTCGACCTCGACGCGGTCTGGGCGCACGCCTCCGGCCTCGGCGACCTGCTGTGCGAGCGGCTGGACCGGGAGCCTCAGCACCGGGCGCTGGTGTCCTGGCCGGACGAGGGGGGAGCGGACCTGGAGCTGCTGCAGGCCGCGGGTCTGCGCGTCTCGGGCCGCGGCGGCCGGCTCCGCATCGCCTTCCACCTCTGGAACGATGAGTCCGACGTGGACGAGCTCGTCCGCGTGCTGCGGGAATAGCGGGGCGCCCCCTCCGTTGTCCTGGGGGTGAGTGCTGAGCCGAGCCCCCTGTCCGTCGACGTCTGGTCCGATATCGCCTGCCCCTGGTGCTACATCGGGAAGCGCCGGTTCGAGCGCGGGCTCGAGGCGTTCCGCGCCGCGCACCCCGAGGCTCCGGAGGTCGTCGTGGAGTACCGCAGCTTCGAGCTCTCGCCGGACACGCCGGAGGACTACCGCGGGGGAGAGGCGGCGTTCCTCGCCGAGCACAAGGGCATCCCGGAGGCGCAGGCGCAGCAGATGCTCGACGCCGTCACGGAGATCGCGGCGAGTGTCGGCCTCGACTACCACTTCGAGTCGGTGCGCCACGTCAAGACGGTCACCGCCCACCAGGCGCTCCACCACGCCAAGGAGAACGGACTGCAGCTCGAGCTCGTCGAGCGTCTCCTGAGCGCGTACTTCGTCGAGGGCCGCGACCTGGCCGATCCGGAAGTGCTCGCCTCGCTCGCCGGCGAGGTCGGGCTCGACCCGGCGGAGACGCGCCGCGCTCTCGAGGACCGGCGCTACCTCGGGCGGGTGCAGTCCGACATCGCCCAGGCCCGCGAGTACGGGATCTCGGGGGTGCCGTTCTTCGTCCTCGACGGGCGCTTCGGCGTCTCCGGCGCCCAGGAGCCGGCGGCGTTCACCGAGGTCCTCGAGCACGTGCTGGAGCAGCGGGCGGCCGTCGCGTGAGCGGGCCGTTCGAGATGCTCGGCGACTCCGGCGGGCCGCTGTGCGAGGACGGCGTCTGCGCCGTGCCGCAGGCCGCGGAAGCGCAGGCCGAGGTGCCGCCGATCAGCGCGGAGGCTCCTCCACGGTGATGTCGGCCACGGTCGCGCCGTAGGCGGCCACGAGGGCGTCCGCGTCGACGAAGGCGCTGCGCCCGTCGGCGCCGGCTCCCATCGCCACGCGGCGGCCGAGGATCCGCTCGTCGGCGTAGACCGGCCAGGCCGTCGTGGAGCCGATCGGGGTGATGGTGCCGCGCCGGTAGCCGGTCGCCTCGAGGGCGGCCGTCTCGTCCGGGAGGCGGAGCTTGTTCACTCCGACCACCGCGCGCAGCTTCGGCCACGCGATCTGCCGCCCGCCGGGGACGAGGGCGAACAGGTAGCCGCCGTCGTGGCGCTTCACCACGAGCGACTTCACGATGTCGCCGGGCTCGATGCCCAGCAGCGCGGCCGCCTCGTGCAGGCTGCCGGCAGCGGGCCTCTCCACGATCTCGACCGCCAGGCCGCGGGCGGACGCGTCCGCCTCCAGCCGCTGCGAACCGTCCTCCACAGGTGTGCTCCCGTTCATCTCTCCACCTCTCCGCTCGTCACTCCGCCTTCCCCAACACAGGATCTGGGAGAATCGATACCGATGTCCTCCACTCTCACGGCCGCCCCGCCCGCGCGCACCGCGCCGGCGCTCCGGATCGGCCCCCTCGAACTCGACGCGCCGGTGGTGCTCGCCCCCATGGCGGGCATCACCAACACGGCGTTCCGCCGCCTCTGCCGCGAGTTCGGCAACGGCCTCTACGTGAGCGAGATGATCACCTCCCGCGCGCTCGTCGAGCGCACGCCGGAGTCGATGCGCCTCATCCGCCACCACCCCAGCGAGTCGGTGCGCTCGATCCAGCTCTACGGAGTGGACCCGGTCACCGTCGCCGAGGCGGTCACCATGCTCGTCGCCGAGGACCGGGCCGACCACATCGACCTCAACTTCGGCTGCCCCGTGCCCAAGGTCACCCGGAAGGGCGGGGGAGCGGCCCTGCCGTGGAAGCTCCCGCTGTTCCGGCAGATCGTCGAGGGCGCCGTGAAGGCGGCCGGCGACGTCCCGCTCACCGTCAAGATGCGCAAGGGCATCGACCCGGACCACCTCACCTACCTCGAGGCCGCCCGTGCCGCCGAGGGCGCCGGAGTCGCGTCGATCGCGCTGCACGCGCGCACCGCCTCCGAGTTCTACAGCGGGCACGCCGACTGGTCGGCGATCGCCACGCTCAAGGCGACGGTCACGAGCGTGCCCGTGCTGGGCAACGGCGACATCTGGTCGGCAGAGGACGCGCTGCGGATGATGGCCGAGACGGGCTGCGACGGAGTCGTCGTCGGTCGCGGCTGCCTCGGGCGCCCCTGGCTCTTCGGCGACCTCGCCGCCGCGTTCGCCGGCTCCGACGAGCGGTTCCGTCCCTCGCTCGGGCAGGTCGCCGAGGCGTTCCGCCGCCACGCGGAGCTGCTCGTCGACTTCTTCGAGAGCGAGGAGCGCGGCTGCCGCGACATCCGCAAGCACGTCGCCTGGTACTTCAAGGGCTACGCCGTCGGCGGCGACCTCCGCGCCCGCCTGGCCACGGTCGAGTCGCTCGCGCAGCTCGACGAGCTCCTGGCGACGCTCGACTGGACGCAGCCCTATCCGGGCGAGGCGGCCGAGGGGCAGCGGGGCCGCGCCGGCTCGCCCAAGGTCCCCTCCCTCCCGGACCGCTGGCTCGAGTCCCGCGAGCTCGACGCCGGGCAGCGCGACGCGGTCTCAGCCGCCGAGATCCACAACAGCGGTGGATGACCGCGCGCTCTGGGGGTACTCGCTCGTCGACACCGAGCGATTCCTGCCGGAGGACCACTCGACCCGCCGCTCCGACTTCGCCCGCGACCGCGCCCGGCTCTTCCACTCCAGCGCGCTCCGCCGCCTGGCCGCGAAGACCCAGGTGCTCAGCCCCACGGCGGGCGTCGACTTCGCGCGCAACCGCCTGACCCACTCGCTCGAGGTGGCGCAGATCGGCCGGGAGCTCGCCACGAGCCTCGACCTCGACCCCGACGTCGTCGACACGGCCTGCCTCGCGCACGACATCGGGCATCCGCCGTTCGGGCACAACGGCGAGCGCGCGCTCAACACCTGGGCCGAGGGGATCGGCGGCTTCGAGGGCAACGCGCAGACCTTCCGTCTGCTCACGCGGCTCGAGCCGAAGGTGTTCGGCGACGACGCCCGCCCCTACGGGCTGAACCTCACCCGCGCCAGCATCGACGCGAGCTGCAAGTACCCCTGGCCCGACACGCGCTCGGTCGCGGACCCGTCGGGGCGCGCCAAGTTCGGCTTCTACGCCGACGACGCCCCCGCGTTCGCCTGGATGCGCGAGGGCGCCCCCGAGGGGGTGCGCTGCATCGAGGCCGAGGTGATGGACCTCTCGGACGACATCGCCTACTCCGTGCACGACTTCGAGGACGCGGTGGTCTCCGGCTACATCGACGTCGAAGCACTCGGCTCCCGCGCCGACCACGAGGACCTCGTGCAGTCGATGCACTCCTGGGTCGGCGGGGAGGTCGGACACGACGAGCTCGTCGCCGCATTCGACCGTCTCGACTCGCTCGACGTGTGGGTCTCCTCCTGGGACGGCTCCCGCCGCGACCAGGCCCGGCTCAAGAACCTCACCAGCCAGCTCATCGGCCGCTTCGCCGCCGCCGCCACCGAGGCCACCCGCGAGGCGTACCAGCACCCCGACCTCGTCCGCTTCGGCGGCCACGTCGTCGTCCCCCGCGAGCAGCAGGCCGAGATCGCCGTGCTCAAGGGGATCGTCGCGACGTTCGTGATGTCGCGGAACACCCGCCAGCCCATCTACGCTCAGCAGCGCGAAGTCCTCACCCGCCTCGCCGACACCCTCCTCGACCGCGGCCCGGGAACCCTCGAGCCCGGCTTCGCCGAGGACTGGCACGCCGCCCCCGGCGACGACGCCCGCCGCCGCGTCGTCGTCGACCAGGTCGCCAACCTCACCGACCAGAGCGCCCTCGCCTGGTTCGAGAGGTTGTGCTGATGCGCTGAGCCGGGCGGCGCCCGGCTCAGCTGTGCCGCCGGTCCCTGCCCGGCGTCACCGCGGTCGGCTTGGCGAGGTGTTGCGTTCCAGGGAGCGGGGTGCGTCCGCCTAGGGCGATCGCTGGCACGCGGATCGGCCGTTCGGCTGTGCTCGATTGCACGCCGGTCCTCGCCCGGCGTGGCGCGGTCGGCTTCTCGGGGTGGTGCGGTTCGTGGAGCGGGGTGCGTCCGCCTAGGGCGATCCGCTGGCACGCGGATCGGCCGGTCGGCGGTGCCGGTGGCACGCCGGTCCCTGCCCGGCGTGGCGCGGTCGGCTGTGCTCGATTCCACGCCGGTCCCTGCCCGGCGTGGCGCGGTCGGCGGTGCTCGATTCCACGCCGGTCCCTGCCCGGCGTGGCGCGGTCGGCTTGGCGACGTGGTGCGTTCCGTGGAGCGGGGTGCGTCCGCCTAGGGCGATCCGCTGGCACGCGGATCGGCCGTTCGGCGGTGCCGGTGCACGACGGTCACCGCGAGGCGTCACCGCGGTCGGCTTGTCGGGGTAGTGCGATTCGTGGAGCGGGGTGCGTCCGCCTGGGGCGATCCGCTGGCACGCGGATCGGCCGTTCAGCGGTGCCGGGGCACGCCGGTCACCGCCAGGCGTCACCGCGGTCGGCTTGTCGGGGTGGTGAGTTCCAGGGAGCCGGGTGCGTCGTCTGAGGCGATGTGCTGGCGTGCGGGTCGGCCGGTCGGCTCGGAGGGCGGGGAGGGCGCCGCACCGCGAGGCGCGGAGGGGCGCGGGTCGGCGGGTACGGTGAGGGCGTGGGAGGGGAGCGGACACGACAGCGGATCCTCGAGGCGGCGACGGAGGAGTTCGCGGCGCACGGGCTGGCGGGAGCGCGGGTCGACCGCATCGCGGCACGGTCGGGGATGAGCAAGCCGATGCTGTACTCGCACTTCGGAGCGAAGGAGCGGCTGTTCGACGCGGTGTTCGACGCGCACGTGCTCGCCAACGCCCAGCGGGTGCCGTTCACGGCAGCGGACCCCGCGGACTACGCGAGACGGCTCTACGACGACTACCTGGCCGACCCCGCGCTGATGCGCCTGGTCATGTGGAAGCGGCTCGAGCAGGAGCCGGACGGCTACCTCTACGCGGGCAACGAGGGCATCGACGAGGCGAACCTCGCCGACATCGCGGAGCAGCAGCGCGCCGGCCTCCTCCGCCCCGACCTCGACCCTGCCGACCTCTGGACCCTCCTCATCGCTACCGCCGCGGCCTGGGCCCAGGGCTCCGTCACCACGGTCGCCGACCCCGGCGACCCCGACCCGGTGCACCAGCGCCGACGAGCCGCACTGGGACAGGTCGTCGATGCGGCCCTGCGACTCCGCTGACGATCCCGGAGAAGCTACCAACCGGTAGGTACTCTCGCCGGCATGCTCACCACTGCACTCCTCGCCGAGCGTCCCGGCGACTCCCTCCGCCCCACCGTCGTCGAGCGGCGCGAGCTGCGCGCCGACGACCTCGACGTCCGCGTCGACTTCTGCGGTGTCTGCCACAGCGACCTCCACGCGCTGGGCGCCGACGCCGGATTCCCGCTCGTTCCCGGCCACGAGTTCGTCGGCGAGGTCCTCGCCGTCGGCACGGGAGTCACGGCGTTCCATCCGGGCGACGCGGTCGCGGTGGGGAACATCGTCGACTCGTGCGGCGAGTGCGGCATGTGCCGCGCGGGCCAGGAGAACTTCTGCGCGAGCTTCCCGACGCTCACCTACGGAGGCACGGACCGGATCGACGGGACGCCCACGCTCGGGGCGTACTCCGGCCGGTACGTCGTGAGCGAGCGGTTCGCCTATGCACTCCCTGAGGGTCTGGATCCGGCCGCGGCCGCACCACTTCTCTGCGCGGGGATCACGGTCTGGGAGCCGTTGAGAGCGTCGGGAGTCGGGCCCGGGACCCGCCTCGGTGTGGCGGGCCTCGGCGGACTCGGCCACCTGGCGGTCCGCCTCGGCGCGGCTCTCGGCGCCGAGGTCACGCTCCTGACCACGTCTCCGGGCAGGGAGGCGGACGCCCGCCGGCTCGGAGCGCAGCACGTCGTCGTCACGACGGACGCGGAGGCGCTCACCGCCGCCCGCGACTCGCTCGACGTCGTGATCGACACGGTGTCCGCCCCGCACGACCCGGCTGACTACCTGCGCGTGCTCGCCCTCGACGGCACCCTGTTCCTCCTCGGGCACCTCGGCACCGTGACTGTGGACGTCCTGGACCTGCTCGTCGGCAGGAAGCGGCTCGCCTCGGCCGGCAGCGGAGGGCGCCGCTGCACGCAGGACCTGCTCGACTTCTGCGCCGCGGAGGGCGTCGCCCCGGAGGTGGAGGTGCTGCCGGTCGCGGAGGTCGGGACCGCCCTCGACCGGCTGGCGAGGAACGACGTGCGCTACCGCTTCGTCCTCGACCTCCGCGGCATCGACGACGACCTCCGGTGACGCCGCCTGTCGAGGATCAGCCGGCGAGCAGCTGCCCGTAGCGCTCCGCGGGATCGAGGGCGAGCCCGGCCTTGACGCTGCGGGCGATGTCGTCGGCGAGCACCTCGGAGTCGCCGCGCTCGAGTCCGTCGAGGGCGGCGGTCACGATCGCCTCGGGTGAGGACTTGGGCGCGTCCGTCCAGGACGCCATGTCGGTGTCGACGAACCCCATGTGCAGGCCGAGGACCTGGGTGCCCTGCTCGGCCAGAGCGAGGCGGAGGCCGTCGGTCGCGCTCCACGCCGCGGCCTTCGACATCGAGTAGGACTCGGCGCCCGGGAACGACGTGAAGGACGACACGGACAGCACGGTGAGCACGGCGCCGCCGCCGGCGCGACGGAGGTGGCCGGCGAAGGCGCGGGTCAGCAGGAGCGGGCCGAACGCGTTCGTCTCGACGGTGCGGCGGATCTCGGCGATGTCGCCGGTGAGGAAGGGCACGGTCGGCGCGATGCCCGCATTGTTGACGAGGATCTGCAGGTCGCCGAGCTCGGCGGCCAGCTCCTCGATGCGCTCCGGGTCCGTCACGTCGAGCGCGACGGGGACGACGCCCTCGCTCACCGCGATCGAGGAGACGTCCCGGGCGGCGGCGTAGACGGTGCGGGCGCCGCGGGCGCGGAGCTGCCGGACGAACTCGGCGCCGATGCCCCGGTTGGCGCCGGTGACGAGGGCGGTGGAATCGTGGATCTGCATGGGGTCCGCTTTCTGTAGCGATCGATAAAGAACGGGTGGCGAGGACGCTAGCACATTCCGTAGCGCCTGCTATAGATTGGTGGGCATGGCAGGACGACCGAGGAGCTTCGATCGCGAAGTGGCGCTGCGGACCGCGATGAACCGCTTCTGGAGCGACGGCTACGACGAGACGACGGTCGCGGTGCTCACCCGGGACATCGGCATCTCGGCCCCGAGCCTCTACGCCGCCTTCGGCGACAAGGACGAGCTCTTCGAGGCCGCCGCGGCCTGCTACTCCGGCACCGCGAACGCCGTGCTCGAGGAGCTGCTCGACCGGCCGACGGCGCGCGACGCCGTCGCCGCCGTCGTCCGCGTCAGTGCGGAGGGGTACTCCGCGCCCGGCACTCCTGCCGGCTGCTTCGTGCTGAGCGAGCCGCGGCTCGAGGCCCGTCGCCGCGAGATGGAGGCGCTCGTCGCCGCACGAGTCGAGCGCGGGATCGAGGAGGGCGACGTGCCGCCGGAGACGGACGCCGGATCCGTCGCCGCCTTCGTCGTCGCCGTGCTCAGCGGGATGTCGACGCAGGCCCGCGACGGAGCACCGGCGGACCGCATCGCGGTCATCGGCGAGCTCGCACTCGGCGCGCTGCCGGCGGCCACGGGCGTGCGAGCCGCAGGGCGCACGCCGGGAGCTCCCGGATGAGGCCGCGTCGGCCCCGTCTCGGCCTCCTCGCCCTGGTCGTCGCGGGGCTGCTGCTGATCCAGCCCGCCGCGGCCTCGGCGGCACCGCTGCTCCCTCCCGCGAACGGCGTCCTCGACTACCAGCTGGGAGGCGCCTACGCTCCGGCGTCGAGCGTCACCATCGTCGACCGCGACCGCACGGACGCGCCCGCCGCCGGCCGCTACAGCGTCTGCTACGTGAACGCCTTCCAGACCCAGCCGGGCGAGAGCGCCGCCTTCGCGAAGCGGCACCCCGAGCTCCTGGTGAGGCGAGCGGACGGGAAGCCCCTCGCCGATCCGGGCTGGCCGGACGAGTACCTCTTCGACGTCTCGACCTCCGCGAAGCGGACCGCTCTGCTCGCTATCGTCGGCGCCTGGATCGACGGCTGCGCCGAGGACGGCTTCGACGCCGTCGAGGCCGACAATCTGGACAGCTACACCCGCTCGGGCGGGAGGCTGACGAAGTCGCAGGCGCTGGCGTTCGCCACCCTCCTGACGGCGCGCGCTCACCGCTCCGGCCTGGCGATCGGCCAGAAGAACGGAGCCGATCTCGTCGCTGCCGGGAAGAGGACGGTCGGCTTCGACTTCGCCGTCGTCGAGGAGTGCCAGGTCTACGACGAGTGCGCGGCGTACACGGACGTCTACGGGCGCCAGGTCTACGAGATCGAGTACACCGACAACGGCCGGTCCGCCTACTCCGAGGCCTGCGCCGCGCAGGGCCGGAGCATCTCGGTCACCCTCCGCGACCGCGACGTCGTCCCCCGTGGCGCAGCGGGCTACGTGAACCGGCACTGCTGACGCCGGGCGGCCGCTACCGCAGGGCTCCCAGCACGACGGCCGCGGCGCGGGCGACCAGCGCGTCGTCGTAGTCCGCCTCGGGGTCGTTGCGCGTCGAGAGGATCGACAGCACGACCGCGTCCCGCCCGGGAGGCGTCACCACGGCGACGTCGTTGCGGATCCCGCCGGCGCCCCCGGACTTGTCCGCGACGCTCCAGCCGGCCGGAGCGCCCGCCCGGACGAGAGTGTCGCCGGTCGCGTTGCCGCTCATCCAGTCGAGCAGGAGCGCCCGGTCCTCCGCGGACAGCACGTCACCTGTGGCGACAGCGGCGAGGTCGGCCGTGAACGCGGCCGGGGTGGTGGTGTCCTCGGTGCTGCCGGGCTCGATCGTGTTCAGCGCGGGCTCCTCGTTCACCACCTCGGTGGTGGTGTCGCCGAGAGCCTCGAGTCCTCGGTCGAGGGCGGAGGGTCCGCCGAGGCGCCGGAGCACGAGGTTCAGAGCTGTGTTGTCGCTCCGGCGGACGGCCGCCTCGGCGAGCTGCGACAGCGGCAGGCCGGTGGCGGTGGTCTCCTCCGTGACGGGGGAGTAGCCCGCCGCCTCGACGTCGGCCACGGTCCAGGTGACCACCTCGTCCCGCTCGGCGGCGGGGACGGTGCGCAGGAACTCCGCTGCGGCGAGGGCTTTGAGGCTCGAGGCGAAGCCGAAGCGCTCGTCGGCCCGGTGATCGACCCGGCGGCCCGAGCCGGTGTCGACGGCGCTGACGCCGATCCGGGCGTCGAACTCGTTCTCGAGCGCGGCCAGCTCGGCGGAGACGTCGATCGGAGGAGGGGTGGCGGAGGATGTCGACGACGGCACCGAGGCGGACGACGGCGGCGCGACCGGGGTGTCCGCCGTGGTGGTGCACCCTGCGAGGGCCAGGAGGAGGGCGGAACCCGCGAGTGCGCGGAGGGTCCGCGACGACCCTCTCGAACGGTTCACAGCGCGGAGTAGACGACGGAGAAGGCGACGGCGGCCGCCGCGGTGACGCCGAGCGCCGCGAGCGAGACGAGTGCCCGCGGCCTCCTCCGCACGACGGCCAGGACGAGGAAGCCCGCGCCCAGGACGATCTGGAGCCACCAGTACACCGGACTCGTGGTGTCGGCGACCGCGCTCAGCGCCCAGACGCCCTCGCCGATCAGCACGCCCGAGAGCGGCGCGACAGCCAGGACGCGCCACGTCCTCGAGCCGTGGAGGGTGAGTGCGGCGGCGGCGCCCAGGATCGGCCCGGCGGGGACGGCGAGCAGCCAGAAGACGTCCGTGAAGGGAGGCGAGTAGCCGAAGCCGCGCGCTGCGGTCACCAGGTCGTAGCCCTCGAGCAGCGCCCAGAAGCTCAGCAGGCCGAGCGCCGCCCCCGCTGCCGGTCGGACGCCGCCGAGGCGCACGAGCGCGAACACGAGCATGGACCAGCCCCCGGAGGAGTTGGCGAACGAGCTCACCGACGGCGGGAGGGAGCCCTGGAGCAGGCTGGTGAGCCCGCCCAGCACGAGACCGCCGAGCAGGGCGACGAGCAGAGCACGCAGGAGAGGCGGGCGGGAGGCGGCAGGGGGCATGGGTCGATTCTCGGAGATGGCGGGCGGGTGCGGATCAGGGATGACCCTGATCTCGGGGTGCGGGGCCGATCACAGGTCTCCGGGGTGATCCGCGCCGCCCTGGTGCAGTTCTCCCCACCCCGGCTCGGCGGCTCCGGCGGCCGATACGATGGACCCCATGCCTCGGATCCGACAGTCAGATGTCGAGGAGGTCAAGGCGCGGGTGAACATCGGCGACGTGATCGGCGAGTACGTCACGCTGAAGTCGGCCGGCATCGGCTCGCTGAAGGGCCTCTGCCCCTTCCACGACGAGCGCAGCCCCAGCTTCCACGTCCGCCCGCAGGCCGGCTTCTACCACTGCTTCGGCTGCCAGGAGTCGGGCGACGTCTACAGCTTCATCATGAAGATGGACCACAGCTCGTTCAGCGAGACCGTCGAGCGCCTCGCCGGGCGGATCGGCTTCCCGCTGCAGTACGAGGACGGCGACGGCCGCGCGCCCGAGACCCGCGGGCGAGCGCGCCTCCTCGCCGCGAACGACGCCGCGGAGGAGTACTTCCGCGAGCAGCTCGCGACCCCGGGCGCCGACGTCGGTCGGCGCTTCCTCGGCGAGCGGGGCTTCGACCGCGCCGCCGCCGACCGCTTCGGCGTCGGCTTCGCACCCGACGGCTGGGACGGGCTCACGACCGCGCTCAAGCGCCGCGGCTTCTCGGAGGAGGAGCTGACCACGGCCGGCCTGGTCAGCAGCAACAACCGCGGCGGCGTCTACGACCGCTTCCGCGGCCGCCTCGTCTGGCCGATCCGCGACGTGACCGGCCAGACCGTCGGCTTCGGCGCCCGCCGCCTCCTCGAGGAGGACAAGGGCCCCAAGTACCTCAACACCCCCGAGACGCCCGTCTACCACAAGTCCCAGGTGCTCTACGGGCTCGACCTCGCCAAGCGGGACATCTCCCGCGGGCACCGGGTGGTCGTCGTCGAGGGCTACACGGACGTCATGGCCTGCCACCTCGCCGGCGTCACCACCGCGGTCGCCACCTGCGGCACCTCCTTCGGCGTCGACCACATCAAGGTGCTGCGCCGGGTGCTGGGCGACGACAGCGGCGTCGGCGAGGTCGTCTTCACCTTCGACCCCGACGCGGCGGGCCAGAAGGCGGCGATGCGCGCGTTCCAGGAGGAGCACCGCTTCGCCGCGCAGACCTTCGTCGCCGTCGCGCCCGAGGGCCTGGACCCCTGCGACCTCCGCCTGAACCGCGGAGACGACGCCGTCCGCCGCCTCATCGACGACAAGAAGCCGATGTTCGAGTTCGTGATCCGGCAGCTGCTGGACCGCTACGACCTCGAGACGGTCGAGGGCCGGATCGCGGCCCTGCGCGCGGCCGCCCCGGTCGTCGCCGAGATCCGTGACCCGGCGCTGCGGCCCGGCTACTCCCGCGAGCTCGCCCGGATGCTCGGCCTGGACATGGCCGAGGTCAACTCCGCCGTGCGCTCCGCCGGATCCCGGCCCCGCTCCTCCGGACCCGAGGGCCGCGACCAGCAGGGCGGGCGGGGCGGCGGCGAATCGTCCGCGGCCGAGGCGCCCCTCGGCGCGCGCATCGCCGACCTCCCCGTCGACGTCGTCACGCGCATCGAGCGGGAGGCGCTGATGGCGATGCTCCAGCTGCCCCAGGCGATGGGTCCGGAGCTCCTGGCCCGGGCGGCGCACGCGGCGGTCACCAACGAGACCCTCCGCGTGGTCCGCGACGCCGTGGTCGCGAACCTCGAACGGGCGGAGGACCGCGACTGGGTCGAGCACGTCGCCGACGACGTCCCCGGTCCCTTCGCCTCGCTGGTGCGCCAGCTCGCGGTGGCGCCGATCCCGGCCGCCGACGAGGAGGGGCTCGCCCGCTACTCCCGCGACGTGGCGATCTCGCTCATCGAGCGCGACCTGCTCCGCGAGATCGCCGAGCTGCGCGGGGCGCTCCAGCGCGCGTCCGCCGATCCGGTGATGGCGCGCGCGGTGCAGGTGCGCCTGGTCGAGCTCGAGCGCGAGAAGCGGGCGCTGCGCACGGAGTGAGCGTGTTGCGGTCGTGTGAAGAAATCGGCCGCACGCCCGTGCCGGTTCGGAGAGCGCTTCCAACTGTGTTACCTATGAGGAACAGCAATGCGGGCGTCCAGTGTCGTGACGCCACAGCCCACAGGAGATCTGTGTGCCGAGAGTCCGCGCGCCCGGAGCGCGCCCGCATCCCATCCTTGACAGGAAGAGGCAGACGGAGATGAATTCCGCATCCACTCGCGGCACCCGTGCACTGGCCGCCGCCGCAGGCTTCGCCGCGGTCGCGCTCGTGCTGACGGGCTGCGCCGCCGGCGGGAACGACTCGTCCGGCGGCAGCGCCGGAGGGGCCCTGACCATCGGCACCACCGACAAGATCACGACGCTCGACCCCGCGGGCTCCTACGACAACGGCTCGTTCGCCGTGATGAACCAGGTGTTCCCGTTCCTGATGAACACCCCCTACGGCAGCCCGGACGTCGAGCCCGACATCGCCGAGTCGGCGGAGTTCACCGCTCCCACGGAGTACACCGTGAAGCTGAAGGAGGGACTGAAGTGGGCCAACGGCCACGACCTCACCTCCTCCGACGTGAAGTTCTCCTTCGACCGCCAGGTCGGCATCGCGGCCGAGAACGGCCCGTCCTCGCTCCTGGCGAACCTCGACAGCGTCGCGGCTCCGGACGACACGACCGTGGTCTTCACGCTGAAGTCCGAGAACGACCAGACCTTCCCGCAGATCCTCTCGAGCCCCGCCGGCCCGATCGTGGACGAGGAGGTCTTCTCGGCCGACGAGCTGACCGCGGACGCCGACATCGTCTCGGGCGACGCCTTCGCCGGCCAGTACACGATCGCGAACTACGACGTGAACAACCTCATCCAGTACAAGGCGTACCCGGACTACCAGGGCGTTCTCGGCGAGGCGAAGACGGACACCGTCAACGTCAAGTACTACGCGGACTCGTCCAACCTCAAGCTGGACATCCAGGAGGGGAACATCGACGTCGCGTTCCGCAGCCTCTCGGCGACGGACATCGACGACCTCCGCGGCAACGACACGGTCAAGGTCGTGGACGGCCCCGGCGGCGAGATCCGCTACATCGTCTTCAACTTCGACACCCAGCCCTTCGGCGCGACGACCGGTGAGGCCGACAGCGCCAAGGCCCTCGCCGTGCGCCAGGCCGTCGCCGACCTGATCGACCGCGACGAGATCGCCGACCAGGTCTACAAGGGCACCTACACCCCCCTCTACTCCTACGTCCCCGCCGGCCTGACCGGCGCGGTCGAGCCGCTCAAGTCGCTCTACGGCGACGGCAACGGCGCGCCCGACGCGGACAAGGCGAAGGCGACCCTCGAGGCCGCCGGCGTCACCGCTCCGGTCACCCTGAACCTGCAGTACTCGAACGACCACTACGGTCCGTCCTCGGGCGACGAGTACGCGCTGATCAAGGACCAGCTGGAGTCGACCGGCCTCTTCACCGTGAACCTGCAGACCACGGAGTGGGTGCAGTACTCGAAGGACCGCTCGAGCGACGTCTACCCGGCCTACCAGCTCGGCTGGTTCCCCGACTACTCCGACGCCGACAACTACCTCTCGCCGTTCTTCATCAAGGAGAACTTCCTCGCGAACCACTTCGACGACGCCGAGGTGCAGAGCCTGATCGCGCAGCAGGTCTCGACCACCGACGCCGACGCGCGCACCGCGCTGATCGAGCAGATCCAGGAGAAGGTCGCGGCGCAGCTCTCGACCGTCCCCTACCTGCAGGGCTCGCAGGTCGCGGTCGTCGGCAGCACCGTGAGCGGAGCCGAGGACACCCTCGACGCCTCGTTCAAGTTCCGCTACGCGGCACTCAGCAAGGGCTGATCCACCCCCTCGCGGCCGGCGCCTCCCCGACAGGAGGCGCCGGCCGTTCTCCACGAAAGGCATCACGTGACGACAGCCACGACGGCTGCGGCGACGGCGCCCACCCGGCGACCGCGCGGCTCCGGGGGCGGACTCGGGCGCTACCTGCTCGTCCGCTTCCTGCTCATCATCCCCA
The DNA here is from genome assembly GCF_002932815.1 of Rathayibacter sp. AY1B4. Classification (NCBI taxonomy): domain Bacteria; kingdom Bacillati; phylum Actinomycetota; class Actinomycetes; order Micrococcales; family Microbacteriaceae; genus Rathayibacter; species Rathayibacter sp. AY1B4. Next base: position 25,922 of record NZ_PSWN01000001.1, read on the forward strand.
CCGTCTTCATCCTCGTGACGCTGGTGTTCCTCCTCATGCGCTCCACGGGCGACCCGATCACGGCGGCCCTCGGCGGCCGCCTGACCGCGGACCAGCTCGCCGAGCGCGTAGCCGCCGCCGGCTACGACCGGCCGCTGATCGTGCAGTACCTCGAGTACCTCGGCAAGCTGCTGACCGGCGACTTCGGCACCACTCTGAGCGACAACCGCCCAGTGACCGAGGTGCTCCTCACCTACGGCGCCGCGACGGTCGAGCTGGCCTTCTACGCCCTGATCGTGGCGTTCCTGGTCGGCATCCCGCTCGGGATGCTCGCCGCCTACCACCGCGACCGCACGCCCGACGCGGTGCTGCGCATCTTCGCGATCCTCTGCTACGCGACCCCGGTGTTCTTCGCGGGCCTGCTGCTGAAGCTGGTGTTCTCCGTCTGGCTGAAGTGGTTCCCCGTCGCCGGGCGCGCCTCGACGAGCACCGAGCTCTCGCTCCAGTTCCTCGAGAACAAGACCGGCATCTACCTGATCGACGCGATCCAGACCGGCGACCCGGCCGCGATCTCGGACGTGCTCTCTCACGCGGTGCTCCCCGCCGTCGCGCTGGGCCTGCTCACCGCGGGCATCTTCCTGCGCCTGGTGCGCACGAACGTGATCGGCACGCTCGGAACCGATTACGTGGACGCGGCGCGCTCGCGCGGCGTCAGCGAGTTCCGGCTCGTCCGCACCCACGCCTACCGGCCGGCGCTCATCCCGATCATCACTGTGATCGGCCTGCAGATCGCCCTGCTGCTCGGCGGCGCCGTCCTCACCGAGACCACCTTCGAGTGGAAGGGCCTCGGCTTCCAGCTCGCCGAGTACCTCCAGGCCCGCGACTTCGTGGCCGTGCAGGGCATCGTCGCCCTGCTCGCCGTCATCGTGGCGCTGACCAACTTCATCGTCGACGTCATCGCGGCGCTCATCGACCCGCGAGTGAGGTACTGAGCATGAGCACCACCTCCCCGGCGCGTCCGCGCCGCCGTCTCGTCGACCGTCTGCCGGTCGTCCACCAGCTCCGGCAGAGCGTCGGCCTCCAGCGGGGGATGCTCGTCACCGGCCTGATCATCACCGGCGCGTTCCTGCTGGTGGCCCTGTTCGCGCCCCTCATCGCGCCCTACGGATACTCGCAGCTGCGCTCGGGCGGCGAGTCGTTCGGCGCGCAGGAGCCGCCGAGCGCGGAGCATCTGCTCGGCACCACCGTGGGCGGCTACGACGTCCTCTCGCGAGTGATCTGGGGAGCGCAGACCGCGTTCCTCGTGATCGTCGTCGCCGTGGTCCTGTCGATCTTCCTCGGCGTCTTCCTCGGCCTCGTCTCCGGCTACCTCGGCGGCTGGCTCGACCGCGTGCTCGTCGTGATCTGCGACGCGATCTACGCGTTCCCGACCCTGCTGCTGGCGATCGTGATGTCGATCGTCATCTCCGGCGGGCAGTCGAACCTCTGGGCCGGCATCTTCGCCGCGGCGGTCTCGATCACCGTGGTCTACATCCCGCAGTACTTCCGCGTGATCCGGGCCGAGACAGTGCGGATCAAGGGCGACGCCTTCGTCGAGTCGGCGAAGGTCATCGGAGCGTCGACGCCGCGGATCATGTTCCGCCACGTCCTGCGGAACGCGACGCGCACGCTGCCGCTGATCTTCACGCTGAACTCCTCCGAGGCGATCCTGACCCTCGCGGGCCTGGGCTTCCTCGGCTTCGGCATCGAGCCGACGTCGGCCGCGGAGTGGGGCTACGACCTCAACAAGGCGCTGTCGGACGTCACGAGCGGCATCTGGTGGACCTCGGTCTTCCCGGGCCTGGCGATCGTGCTCGTGGTGCTGGGCATCACCCTCGTGGGCGAGAGCCTGAACGACCTCGCCGACCCGCGCCTGCGCGGTCGGCGTGCGGTGGCCGCCGGTGCCGGCGACGTCGCCGCGACGTCCGTCGTGCCGGGCGGCGTCCTCGCCGCCGACGGCCTGGAGACGCCGGGGCACGACCCCGTCGCCGGAGTGGAGGAGACGCGATGAGCGACCAGCGCATCGTCCGGGACGCCTCAGCGCGTCCGATCGTGGACATCACCGACCTCGAGGTCGCCTTCGCGAGCGACCGCGGCGCCGTCCGCGCCGTCGCCGGGGTGAGCCTGCGCGTCGAGCGCGGCGAGGTCCTGGCGATCGTCGGCGAGTCCGGCAGCGGCAAGACCGTGACCGCGAAGACCATCCTCGGCCTCCTGCCCGAGACGGCCACCGCCTCCGGAGTGGTCCTGCTCTCGAAGAAGGACGGCAGCGCGGCGACCGACGTCGTCTCCGTGCCCAAGGCCCGCCTCCGGGAGCTGCGCGGCACCGACGTCGCCATGGTCTTCCAGGAGCCGGGCACCGCCCTCAACCCGGTCTTCACGGTGGGCTGGCAGATCGCGGAGGGACTGCGCGCCCACGGCTCCGTCTCGAAGAAGGAGGCGCGCAGGCGTGCGATCGACGTCCTGCGCACCGTCGGCATCCCGGAGCCGGAGAAGCGGGTCGACTACTACCCGCACCAGTTCTCGGGCGGCCAGAAGCAGCGCGTCGTCATCGCGATGGCCCTGGTCCTGGATCCCGGCCTGATCGTCGCGGACGAGCCGACCACCGCGCTCGACGTGACCGTGCAGGCCGAGATCCTCGACCTGCTCCGCCGGTGTCGCGACGAGTTCGGCACCTCGATCGTGCTGATCACCCACAACATGGGCGTCGTCGCCGATCTGGCCGACCGCGTCGCCGTGATGTACCAGGGCGAGCTGGTCGAGGAGGCGACGGTCTCCGAGCTGTTCTCGGCGCCGAAGGCCGAGTACACGAGGAAGCTCCTCGCCGCCGTCCCGCACGTGGGCCAGGGCGTCGAGCGCGCCCGCGTCCGCGCCGTCGAGCGCGCCGAGGCCCCCGAGGCCGAGACGCTCGTCGCCGCCGAGGGCCTGCGGATCCAGTACCCCGGCCGGCTCGGCCGTCCCGGCTTCGTCGCGGTCGACGGCGTCTCGCTGCGCATCCGCGCGGGCGAGGTGCTCGGCCTCGTCGGCGAGAGCGGCTCGGGCAAGACCACCATCGGGCGCGCCATCGCTGGCCTGACGCCGGTGACCGGCGGGTCGCTGAAGGTCCTCGGCAAGGAGATGCGCGGCATCCGCGAGCGCGCCTTCCGGCCGGTCCGCGGCGACATCGGCTTCGTGTTCCAGGACCCGGCGTCGAGCTTCAACCCGCTGCTCACCATCGCGGAGTGCGTGGCCGAGCCGCTGATCGTGCACGGACGGGCCGGCGACGCCGCCGGGGCGCGCTCGCGCGTCGACGAGCTCCTGGAGGCGGTGCAGCTGCCCCGCTCCTACGGCGACCGCTACCCGCACGAGCTCTCCGGCGGCCAGCGCCAGCGCGCCAGCCTCGCCCGGGCCCTGGCCCTCGAGCCGAAGCTGCTGATCGCCGACGAGCCCACCTCGGCGCTCGACGTGTCGGTGCAGGCCCGCGTGCTCGAGCTGTTCGCCGAGCTGCAGCGCGAGTTCGGCTTCGCCTCCCTGTTCATCAGCCACGACCTCGCCGTGGTCGACCTGCTCGCCGACCGCATCGCGGTGCTCTACCGCGGCGAGCTGGTCGAGGAGGGGACGGGGGCCGAGGTGCTCGCCGCGCCGAAGCACCCCTACACGCAGCGCCTGCTCGCCTCTCTGCCCGTGCCCGACCCGGTCGAGCAGGCCTCGAGGCGCGAGCTCCTGCGCAGCATCGTCGAGGCGGAGCGCCGGGCGTGAGCCGGACCGCCGAGGATCAGGCCCCCATCGTCGTCGACGACCTCAGCGTCGAGTACCCGCCGCGCGGCATCAGCCGCCGGTGGACGGCGCTGCGGGGAGTGAGCCTCCGCGTGGAGCCGGGGGAGGTGCTCGGGATCCTCGGCGGCAGCGGCTCGGGCAAGTCCACGCTCGCGCGCGTGCTCGGCGGCGACGGCCTGGGGCACGACGGCGGCCGCACGCGTCCGGTGATCATCGGAGGGGACGCGACGGTCGCGGGGCACCGCCTCCGCTCGCTCCCCGCCCGCGAGCTCAAGCGCTTCACCGTCGACGTCGCGCATCTCGCGCAGGACGCCGGAGCGACCCTCCGCCCCGAGCTGACCGTCTCGGAGCTGATCGCCGAGCCGATCTTCCTCCGCGACCGCCACTACGACCCGAAGGCCGCGGCGGTGCGGGTGGCGACGCTGCTCGACTCCGTGCACCTGCCGCTGTTCCTGCTCGACCGCTACCCCTACGAGCTCTCCAGCGGCCAGCGCCAGCGCGTGGCCGTGGCCCGCTCGCTCGTGCTCGGGCCGAAGGTGCTGATCGCCGACGAGCCGACCTCGGGAATCGACGCGACGGTGCGCGAGTCGATCGTCGACCTCCTCGCCGACCTGCGGCGCCGGGAGGGCTTCGCCGCCGTCGTGGTCAGCCACGACATCGACGTGCTGAGCCGGGCGACCGACCGGATCGCTGTGCTGGTCGGCGGCGAGGTCGTCGCGTACGGGCCGCTGCTGGAGGTTCTGATCGAGGCCCGGCACCCCTACGTGCGCGAGCTCGGAGCGGCCTTCGCTGAGTACGAGCGCTTCGACGCCTCCCGAGCGCAGCGCGTCGAGGCGGCCGACCAGTGACCGTCCCGCGCGTCGCGGTGCTCCCGCGGCCGAAGCCGGTGTTCGCCGAGGCGGTGGAGTCGGGCGGTGGAGTGGTCGTCGGACTCGACGGGAGTCCGGACGCGCTGCTCTGGCTGTCCTACGGCCGCACGGACGAGCTGGCCGCTGTGCTGGAGGAGCACCCGTCGATCCACTGGGTGCAGCTGCCCTGGGCCGGCGTCGACGTCTTCGCGCCCGTGCTCGCCGCGTCTCGCGCGGACGTGGTCTGGACCAGCGCCAAGGGCGCCTACGCGGAGCCGGTGGCGGAGCACGCGCTCGCGCTGGTGCTCGCCCTCCTGCGCTCGCTGCCGGAGCGGGCGCGCGCCGCGTCGTGGGGGCCGAAGAAGGCGGTCACGCTGCACCGCGCCTCCGTGGTGATCGTCGGAGCAGGAGGGATCGCTCGCGAGCTCCTGCGGCTGCTCGCCGTCTTCGACTGCCGGGTGACGATCGTCCGCCGCGGAGACGAGCCGGTGGAGGGCGCGGCCCGCACCCTGCCGGCGTCGCGGCTCGCCGAGGCCGCGGCGGACGCCGACGTGCTGGTCCTTGCCGCCGCCGCCACCGCGGGCACGGAGCGGATGGTCGACGCGGGTCTGCTCGCGCGGCTCCCCGCCCACGCCGTGCTCGTCAACGTCGCCCGGGGGAGCCTCGTCGACACGGACGCGCTCGTCGCGGCCCTCGCCGAAGGCCGTCTCGCGGGCGCCGCGCTCGACGTGACGGACCCCGAGCCGCTGCCGGACGGGCATCCGCTCTGGAGCGAGCCCCGGTGCCTGATCACGCCCCACAGCGCGGACACCCCCGAGATCACCGCGCCGCTCCTGGCCGAGCGCGTGCGCGCCAACGTGGCCGCCTGTGCCGCCGGCGGGCCGTTCGTCGGCCGCGTAGACCCGGGCTCCGGCTATTGAGTGCGCGCCCGATTTTGCGTTCGCGGAGAGTTTGCTAAAGTAGTACCGCGCTGATCGCCTCCGGGTGGTCGGATGATCCTCGATAGCTCAATTGGCAGAGCAATCGGCTGTTAACCGGTAGGTTCTTGGTTCGAGTCCAAGTCGGGGAGCGAAGGGTCCGGGACTCCACTCTCGGGCCCTTTTTTCGTGCCCGCGAGCGGTCGCCCTCGAGGGCCCACCCGCTCGGACCGACGATCGGAGGCGCGATGCGCGAGGACGTGCTCGCTCTCCTGCGCCGCCGCCCCGACGTCGAGGCGCCGGATCTCGTCGCCGTCGACGCCACTGACCGCCTGCTGCTCGACCTCGCCGCCGATCGCGGCCGCCTCGCCGTGATCGGGGACGCCTACGGGGCGCTGAGCCTCGGCCTCGCCGCCGACGGCCGTGCCGTGCGGGTCGTGCAGGACTCGATCACCGCCGAGCGCGCTCTCGCGCAGAACCTCGAGACGGTGCGCGGGTCGGGCGTCGACCTCGCGCCGATCGAGATCGTCGACTCCGTCGCGGAGGCCGTCCGCGACGCCGACGCGGTGCTCCTGCGCCTGCCGCGCTCGCTCGACGCCCTGGCCGCCGTCGCGGCCGGGACCGCACTCGCGAACCCGGCGGCGACCCTGATCGGCGCCGGCCGCATCAAGCACATGACGCGCACGATGAACGACGTGCTCGCCGTGCGCTACGAGCGGATCGACGTCTCCCTCGCGCGTCAGAAGTCGCGCGCCCTGCTCGCGAGCGGCGCGCTCCCCGACCAGCCGCCCGCGCCCGGGCCCGAGCGGCGCCGTCTGGACGAGCTCGACCTCGAGGTCGTCGCGCTGCCGGGAGCCTTCGCCGGGGCGCGACTGGACCTCGGCACCCGCGCCCTCCTCGCCGCCCTCGATGTCGACTCCCTTCCCGCGGGCACCGCACTCGACCTCGGCTGCGGAACCGGCGTGCTCGCCGCCGTGGTGGCCCGGGCCCGCCCCGACCTCGCCGTGACCGCGACGGACACCTCGCGTGCCGCGGTCGAGTCCGCCCGGGCGACCGCGGCGGCCAACGGGCTGGCCGTCACTGTCCTCCGCGACGACAACGCCTCGACGCTGGAGGCGTCCTCCGTCGACGTCGTGCTCTGCAATCCGCCGTTCCACTCCGACGGTGCCGTCACCGACCTCGTCGCCCGGCGCATGCTGCGCGCGGCCGGCCGCGTGCTGCGCCCCGGAGGCGTGCTGTGGACGGTCTTCAACTCCCACCTCGCGCATCCGGCCGAGCTGCGCCGTGCGGTCGGGCCGACCACGGTGGTGGCGCACGACCGCCGCTTCACCGTCACCCGCTCCGTGCGCTCCGACGGCTGAGTACGGCTCCGCAACCCCCTCCGCGGCCTCAGGTCCGCTGTCCGCGGCGCGGGTACGATCTCTCTCCGGCGCTCCTGTGCCGAACCCGTCCCGTCCCCCCGGAGGCCGTCGTGCTCGAAGTCGTCCTCGTCCTCGCCCTGATCGCCCTGGTCGCGGTCGTCGTGCTGTGGTGCCGCGCCGTCGGCGCCGAGCGCCGTGCCGCCGAGAGCCGTGCGGAGGAGGCGGCGCGCGTCGTCCGCCTCGAGCTGGCGGTCGGCGAGCAGGAGGCGAGGCTCCGCATCGTCGGCGAGCTCGAGCAGCTCGCGGTCCGCAGCGCCGCGCACGTCGTCGAGGAGGCCGAGAGCGTCAGGCTCACGATCGACCGCGACCCCGCCGCAGCCGCGCGGTCGGCGCAGCGTGCCGTGCGGGCGGCCGAGGCCTCGCTGGCGCAGCTGCGCCGCATCGCGACCGTCGCCTCCGTCGATCCGGGGGAGCTGCCGCGCACCGGCGGCTCCGTCCCCCTGATCGAGGGCGCCCGCGAGCGAGGCCTGAGCGTCCGCGAGGAGTCGTTCGGCGAGCCGTTCCCGCTGCAGGACGGCGCCGAGGTGGCCGTGCTCCGGGTGCTCGAGTACGCCTTCGACTCGGCGCTGGAGACCGGCGGCGCGGGGACCGAGGTCCGCATCAGCTCCCGATGGACGACCACCGGCCTCCGGGTGGAGGTCGACGACGACCGCGAACAGCACGGCGCTGCGGAGCAGGACGCCAGCGCTCTCGAGGCGGACCTGCGCTCGCTCACCGAGCGCATCGACAGCCCCGCGCTCGCCGAGCTGCGCGAGCGGGCCGCCCTCTTCGGCGGCGACGTGACCGAGAAGCGGACGCCCGGCGTCGGCCGGAGCGTCACCGCCTCGTTCCCCGCGATCCGCCACCACAACGGCGTGCACGGGGTCGACCTGGCCTGAGTCAGTCCTCGAGGTGCTCCACGCCGGGCAGCCACGAGACGCCGGGGCCGCCCCAGCCGCGCTTGCGGGTGATCTTCGCGACCGGCTTGTGGTAGTCGTGCTCGAGGCGGTCGATGTAGAGCACGCCGTCGAGGTGGTCGAACTCGTGCTGGAACACGCGCGCGAACCAGCCGTCCGCGAGGATCTCGAACGGCTCCTGCTCGAGGTCGACCGCGCGGAGGATCGCACGCTCGGAGCGGCGCAGCGGGAAGCGCTCGCCGGGGAAGGAGAGGCACCCCTCCGACTCCGTGTCCTCGTCCGCCTCGCCGATCGGGGTCGGCGTGACGAACAGCTCGGGGTTGATCGCGACGCCGCGGCGGGGGGTGCCGTCGTCGTCGGCGTAGTCGTAGACGAACAGGCGCAGCGGGACGCCGACCTGCGGGCCGGCGAGGCCGACTCCGGGGGCGGTGTCCATCGTCTCGAACATGTCGGCGACGAGGGTGCGCAGCGCATCGTCGAACTCGGTGACGGGGGCGGCGGGGGAGTGGAGGACGGGGTCGCCGGCGATGCGGATGGGGAGGACGGCCATGGGGGACAGGGTACCGCGGGGCCGCCGACCGGGTCCGCGAGGATCATCCGCTGGGCTCAGCCCCTCACCCGTGCGTCGGAGGACTCCCGGAGGCGTTCTGGGTAGGGTCGACCCCATGCCCGCCGATCTCGCCGAACTCCTCAACGACCCGGCGAAGTTCATCGGCATCCCGATCGCTCTCGTGGGCGCGGTGTTCCTCTCCCTCGGCGCGCAGTTCCAGCACCGGGGAGTGGCGAAGGTGGAGCGGTTCTCGAAGCGCTCCGGTTCCTCCGGGCTCAGCGGCGGCCAGCTGGTCGCGCTGCTCTCGCGCCCCTCGTGGGTGATCGGCACCCTGCTCCTCGGCCTCGCGATCGTCTTCCAGCTGACGAGCCTCGGCTTCTCCCCGCTCATCGTGGTGCAGCCGCTCGGAGCGGTGGCGCTCGTGATCACCGCGGTCGTCAACGCGCGGGTCAGCCGGGTGCGCCTGAACGCGGCGTCGATCCGGGCGATCGTGCTCTGCGTCGGAGGCGTCGGCACGTTCGTCCTCGTGGCGGCGTTCAACGCGGTCGACAAGTCCATCCAGACACCCGAGCTCATCACGATCCTCGTGATCCTCGCCGTGGTGCTCACGGTCTTCGTCATCGCCTTCCGCGTCTTCCGCCGCGGAGCGAAGGCGATCTTCTACATCGTGGGCGCCGGAGTGGTCTACGGCTTCGTCGCGACTCTCGCGAAGGTCGTGCTCAACCGCATCAAGTACGGCGAGTTCGACCCGCTGACGGTGGTCTGCATCGTGGCGCTCCTGGCCGCGACCGCGCTCGGCGGGTACTTCGTGCAGAACGCCTACTCCTCCGGCCCGCCGGACCTCGTCGTGGCGGGCCTCACCGTCATCGACCCGCTGGTCGCCGTTGCGATCGGCATCGTCGTGCTCGGGGAGGCGCAGTACGCGGCCCCGTGGGCGATCCCGCTCTTCATCGCGGCCGGTGCCGTCGCCATCTACGGCGTCTTCCTCCTCGCCAAGCACCACCCGCAGGCGCGCTGACGGCGCGGGATCCCGAGTGGTGAGGACTCCTCTGCCTACAATGGGTCCGCGCCGAGAGCCACGAAACCGACCGACCTCCGCCGATCGCTCCCTTCTCTCCCCGAGCGGCACGACACCGATAGGACCTCCCGTGTCAGATCCCCGCGACGCGTCCCGACCGGGATCGCCTGACTCCCGACCGCTGACGGTCGTGATCGGCTGCGACACCTTCGCTCCCGACGTGAACGGAGCCGCGAAGTTCGCCGAGCGCCTCGCCGCCGGTCTCGCGCAGCGCGGCCACGAGGTCCACGTCGTCGCCCCCTCGGCCGACGGCTGGAGCGGCACCCGGGTCGAGACGCACGAGGGGCAGCGGATCATCGTGCACCGGCTTTACAGCTGGCGTTGGTACCCGCACGACTGGCTGCGCTTCGCGATGCCGTGGCGCATCCGGCAGAACAGCGCGCGCATCCTCGACGAGGTGAAGCCCGACGTCGTGCACTTCCAGTCGCACATCATCGTCGGCCGCGGCCTCGGGATCGAGGCGGCCAAGCGCGGCATCCGCATCGTCGGCACGAACCACTTCATGCCCGAGAACATGCTCGAGTTCACCCTCCTGCCGAAGGCCGTGCAGGCCAAGGCCGTGGCGATGGCGTGGCGGGCCGCGCGCCGCACCTTCGGCCGGGCGGAGGCGGTCACCACGCCGACCCGCAAGGCCGCGCAGTTCCTCGAGAAGTACACGGGCCTCCGGGGCGTCCACGCCATCTCCTGCGGCATCGACGCCGACAACTACACGCCCGACTTCTCGGCCCGCGCCGGCCACTCGATCCTCTTCGTCGGCCGCGTGACCGGCGAGAAGCACATCGACGTCCTGCTCCGCGCGGTCGCCCTGCTCGATCCGGCGCTCGACGCGAAGCTCGAGATCGTCGGCGGCGGCGACCAGATGCGCAACCTCCAGCAGCTCGCCGCGACCCTCGGCATCGCCGACCGCGTCCGCTTCACCGGCTACGTCTCGGACGCCGAGCTCAAGGAGGCGTACACCCGCGCCACCGTGTTCGCCATGCCGTCCATCGCCGAGCTGCAGAGCATCGCGACGATGGAGGCGATGGCCTCGGCCCTCCCCGTCGTCGCCGCCGACGCGATGGCCCTCCCGCACCTCGTGCACGACGGCGAGAACGGCTACCTCTTCGCTCCGGGCAGCGCCGAGGCCCTCGCCGAGCGCCTCACCGCCGTGCTCACGGCCGATCAGGAGGACCTCGAGGCGATGAAGCGCGCCTCCCTCCGCATCGTCGCCTCGCACGACATCAACCGCACGATCAGCACCTTCGAGAGCCTGTATCGTGGGGAGCCGGTGGCCGATCCGGCCTCCGACGCAGCGTCCGCACCCGCCGCCACCTGACGGCCGCTCGGACGGCCGCCGCGGGGCGTTAGCTCAGCCGGTCAGAGCAGCGGACTCATAATCCGTCGGTCACGGGTTCAAGTCCCGTACGCCCTACTCCGCTCCACCCGCGGTCGTTCCTCCTCTCCAGCGCCGGGTCGGGCCTCCACCTGATGCCGGTCTCGTCGGAGCGGGCGGTCCGCTCCTGTCGGACCGGCGTGCCGTGCCTCAGGACGCCGCCGACGCGGTCCTCGCCGGCACGCCGACGGCGGACGAGCCGGAGGCGACGTCGCGGACGACGACGGCGTCGGCTCCGATCCGCACATGGTCGCCGACGGTCACGTCCCCGACGATCGTCGCGCGGGCGCCGATGTAGACGTCGTCGCCGATGACGGGCGTACGACCCTTCGACTCGCCGATGGTGACGCCGTGGTAGATGAACGCGTTCCTCCCGATCACCGTGCGCGGGTGCAGGATCACGCCGCGGCCCCAGTGGGGGAGCCGCAGGCCGGGCCCGACCTGAGCGGCCGGCGGCAGCTCGGCTCCGACGATCATGCGGGTCCAGACGAGATCGACCAGGCGGTAGACGAGGTGGAGGGGGAGCCGGGACCTCCGAGAGCTCGAGTACTGCCCGAGTCGGAGGACGAGGACGGTGAGCCGGTCGGAGGCGTGGCCCTTGGCGGCCAGGTCCGCGCGGACGACGGCTCGGAGTTCGGCGAGATCCATGCTCCCAGTCTGAGCGGGAGCCTCGCGGGTGAGGGCGGGCCGTCGGAGATCGTCCGGGGCGTGGCGAGCATCCGCGAGCGGACGACACGGTGGCGCGATGCGCTAGCACGTCCCGACGCGCCGCGCCCGTACTGGCCGCTCTCCGCTCGACGTGATTGCCTGAACCCGTGCCTGATCTTCCGATGTTCCCGCTCGGCTCCGTGCTCCTGCCGCACATGCCGCTCCCGCTCCGGCTGTTCGAGCCGCGGTACCTGCGGATGCTCGGCGACGTCCTCGAGGACGAGACCCTCGCGTTCGGCGTCGTGCTCATCGAGCGCGGCCAGGAGGTGGGCGGCGGCGACCAGCGGTTCGCGGTCGGCGCCCGCGCGCGCATCCTGAACATCGACGGGGCGGAGTCGTTCGTCACGCTCGACTCCGTGGGCGAGGAGCGCTTCGAGGTCGTCCGCTGGTACGAGGACGACCCGTACCCGCGCGCCGAGGTCCGCCTGCTGCCCGATCTGGAGTGGGACGAGAAGCACGCCCCCGCGCTGGCTGCGGCGGAGTCGGCGGTCCGCACGGCACTGGCGGTCGCGAGCGAGTTCGTCGAGCAGCGCTACGGCGCGGTCGTCGAGCTCGCCGAGGATCCGGCCGCGCACGCCTGGCAGCTCGCCGGCGTCGCACCGGTCACCGAGCTCGACCGCCTCGCGTTCCTCCGCAGCTCCACCATGAAGGAGCTGCTGGAGTCGGTCCGGGAGCGCTCCGCCGAGGCGACCGAGTCGTTCCGCGCCGGCTGGGCCTGAGCCCCGTCCCGGCCTCCCACGACGAGCCCGTCAGTCCTCGAGACTGACGCCGCGCTCCTCCGCCAGCTTGACCAGGTCGTCGACGACCACGAGCGCCATCCGCACCGAGCGGTCGCGGCGGTACTCCTCGTCGTCCGGGTCGATCCGCGAGGTGCGGTCGAGGGTCTCCTCGATCGACTGCGCGAGCTCGCGCCACGCGTCCTGACGGGCGTCGTCGACGAGCGTCGCGAGGTACTCCTCGTCCTGCGCCCGCCTGTGGAGGGAGTCGGCGACCAGGAGCGAGAGCCGCTCGCGGTGGTCGAGGTTGTCGACGTCGGCCGAGCGGTAGTCGTGCACGTGGTCGGAGCGGCCGCCTACGGAGGTCACGTCGGCGGCGATGCCGCGCAGGCGCTCGGCGGCCGCTTCGGACTCGCGCGCCAGCTTCTCGAGCTCCTCCGCGGCGACGACGGAGTAGCGGCCCGAGTCGAAGGGGACGTCGGCGCCGAGGCCGTCCATCAGCACCCGGTTCTTCACGGCCATCCGGCTCGCGTACTGCGCGAGCATCAGGCCCTCCTCGGCGGCCTCCTCGACGGAGGCGGGCTCGCGCGACGGGTTCTCATCGGGGTCGTACGGCTCCATCTTGAACCTGCGTCGACGCCGGAACCACACGTGCGTCACCTACATCCCGGAGCAGGCGCCCCGCCCGCCGGAGCACCTCTTCGAGAGTACCCGGCGGGCGGGCGCCGTGGTCGGCGGCTCAGGCCTCGCGCCAGTCGTCCTGCCGGAGGTGGGAGCCGGCCTGCGGCCCCATCTGCAGCATCCCGCCGTCCACGACGTACGAGGATCCGGTGATGTAGGAGGCAGCGGGAGAGGCCAGGAAGGCGACCACCGCCGCGATCTCGCGGGCGTCGCCGGGGCGGCCGAGGGGGATGCCGGGGCGGTCGATCGTGACGGGGTCCACATCCTCGGCGTCGTTCATCGGCGTGGCGATCTCCCCGGGGGCGACGGCGTTGACGGTGATGCCGAGGGAGCCGAGCTCGAGTGCGGCCACCTTCAGCAGGCCGCCCAGCCCGTGCTTGGCGGCGGTGTAGGCGACGGAGCCGACCCGCGGCTGGTGCTCGTGGACACTGGTGACCGCGATGATCCTGCCGCCCGTGCCCTGGGCCGCCATGCGCCGCGCGGCGCGCTGGAGGCAGACGAACGCTCCGTCGAGGTTCAGGGCGACGGTCGAGCGCCAGCTGTCGAGGCTCTGCTCGAGGAAGGGCTCGCCCCCGCCTCCGCCCGCATTGCTGACGGCGACGTCGAGTCCGCCCAGTCGATCCGCGAGGTCGTCGATCACGTCGCCCGCGCCCTCCAGATCCGTCGTGTCGAGGCGCGCGATCTCGGCGCGCCGGCCGAGGGAGCGCACCTCCTCCGCCGTGCCCTGCGCGCCCTCCTCGTCGCTGTGCCAGGTGATGCCGACGTCCATGCCCGCCTCGGCCAGTGCCACCGCGGTCGCCCGGCCGATGCCGGAGTCCGAGGCGGTCACCAGTGCACGGGTGGGCCGGAAGTCTCGAGGTCCCTGGGTCATGTCGTCTCCTGTCTCGATCGGGCCGCCGATCCGGCGGACACGGGCCGATCCCATCAGCGGATCCGGCGCGCTCGGGAGCCGGTTGACAGGTCCGGGCTCGCGCGAGACGCGTGGCGGTGTCCCCGCTGAGCGGCCCGATCGCGTTGACTGGGCGGATGGATCACCGGCGCATCTCGGTCGTCGTCCCCGTGAAGGACGACGCCCGCCACCTCGAGCAGCTGCTCGAGCTCCTCCGCGAGCAGACGCTCGCTCCGTTCGAGATCGTCGTCGTCGACGACGGGAGCACCGACGACAGCGCCGCCGTCGCGCGAGCGGCGGGCGCGCGGGTGGTGCGGCACGACGGAGCCGGGATCCCGGCGAGCACGGCGCACGGCTTCGACGAGGCGCACGGCGACGTCCTCGCACGGCTCGACGCCGACTCCCGCCCGGGACCCGACTGGCTGGCGCGCCTGGCCGGCCACTTCGCCGATCCCGAGGTCGGAGCGGTGACCGGTCCCGGACGCTTCGACGAGCTCGGCCCGATCGCCCGGGTGATCGCGCGGGTCGCCTACATGGACGCCTACTTCGTGCTGATGGGGTCGGCGCTGGCCAACTGGCCGCTCTTCGGCTCCAACTGCGCCGTCCGCCGGTCGGCGTGGGAGGAGATCGCGGAGGAGATGCACCGGCACGACGCCTACGTGCACGACGACGTCGAGATCAGCGTGCACCTGGGACTCCGGCACCGGATCGTGCTCGACCGCCACCTCGAGGTCGGCATCTCGGCCCGCCCCTTCGGCGCCTTCGCGGACATGCTCCGCCGGTTCGACCGCGCTCTGCACACGCTGGCGCGGCACCCCGGGATGGGGTCGTCCCTGCAGCGCTGGACGCACCGGGTGCGCCGCACCCACCGCGACCGACTGCGAGCGACGGCCGCGGCGCGCCGCTCCGGCTGACGACGAGAACCGACGGCGCCGCCTGACGGCTAGGGCTGGGCCGCGTCCGGCCGGGCCGCATCGGGCTCGGCCTCCGCCGCCCGATCCTCTCCCGGCACGGGGCGCCCCTCCTTCGGCATCGCCCAGACCGCGGCGAGCATGCCCACGGCGAGGACCGTGAGCGCGATGCAGACGAAGCGGGTGCCCTCGGCGAGGTCCGCCGGTGCGGGGACGCCGCCGCCCGCCTTCGCGTTCACGATCGCGCCGAACACGGCGACGGCGACGGCGCTGCCGATGTTGCGGGCGAAGAAGTTGGTCGAGGAGACCACTCCGCGCTCGTTCCAGTCGACGCTCGACTGCGCCCGGATCAGCGTCGGAGTCGCCACGAGCCCCATCCCGGCGCCGATGAGCACGCAGAAGCCGGCGATCTCCCACAGCGTCGAGGAGGCGCCGAGCAGGACGGTCAGCGCCGTGCCGATCACGACGAGCCCCGCTCCGAGGAAGCCCGTGTTGCGGAAGCCGATGCGCAGGTAGAGCCGGCCCGACAGGCTCGCCGCGACCGGCCAGCCGAGCGTCATCGCCGCGACGGCGAAGCCCGCGCCGAGAGCGGAGCTGCCGAGCACGCCCTGCGCGAAGGTCGGGAAGTACGAGGTGACGCCGAGCGTGATCGCGCCGACGGTCACCGAGACCAGGCTGGTCGAGATCAGCACGCGCCGCGTGAGGACCCAGAGGGGGAGCACCGGGGCGGCCGCGCGCCGCTCGATCGCGACGAAGCCGGCGAACGCGAGGGCCGAGACGACGAACACGCCGACTCCGGCGGGGGAGAGCCACGGCCAGGCGCTGCCGCCCTCGAGCAGTCCGAGGATGAGCAGCGCGGTGCCCACGGCGAGCACGGAGGCGCCCGCCACGTCGATCCGCTGCTTCTCGCCCCGCGTGGTCTCGCGGAAGCTGCGGATCAGGAGGAACGCCGCCAGGAGGCACAGCGGGATGTTGACGAGGAAGATGCCGCGCCAGGCGCCCAGGTCCGAGAGCACGCCGCCGAGGGTCGGCCCGACGACCGAGGAGATGCCCCAGACGCTCGCGAGGTAGCCCTGGGTCTTCGCACGCTCGGCGACCGTGTAGATGTCGCCGGCGATGGTGATGCCCATCGGCTGGATCGCTCCGGCCCCCAGGCCCTGCAGGGCTCGGAACGCGATCAGCGCGGGCATGCTCCAGGCGAGGCCGCACAGGAGCGAGCCGACCAGGAACAGGGCGATGCCGATCAGCATGATGGGCTTGCGCCCGATCACGTCGGCGAGCTTGCCGTAGAGGGGGACCGAGACGGCCTGGGCCAGCAGGTAGATCGAGAACAGCCAGGGGAACTGCTCGAAGCCCCCCAGGTCGGCGACGATGGACGGCACGGCCGTCGAGAGGATCGTGGCGTCGAGGGCGACCAGAGCGGTCGAGATCATCAGGGACAGCAGGATCGGGCCGCGCTCCGAGCGCAGTCCGACACTCGCGCGGGTGGGGGCGTCGGTCACTCTGCCCAGGCTATTCCACAGCCGGAGGATGGAAGCGGGGAGGAGAGGATCCGCTCCGGGGCTCGGTAGACTGGTGGCATGGAACTCGTTCTCTGGCTCGTCGTGTCCGCCATCGCCGGTGTCGGCCTCGTCTCCGGAGTCGCGGCTCTCATCGCCATGACGCGGGCGCCCTGGTCGGCCGACAAGTAGCCGCCCGGCCGGCCTCGCGCCGGCACTACTCGTAGATCCGCACCACGCTCCACTGCGGCTCCGTCGACGCGACCACGTCGAGCACGAACGCTCCGCCGGTCGCGAGGTCCGTCGCCTGGAAGCGCCAGCCGCCGATGCTCACCGGTGTGCGCCCGAACGTCGGCGGGAACCCCTCGAGGGGCGCCCACCACTCGCTCGTGCAGGTCCACACCGTCGGCCGGTCGGTCACCCGGTAGCTCCCGCCCCGCCACTCGAGCGCGATCGGCACTCCCTCGCCGTCGGTCGAGACCAGCGCCGTCTCGTCGATCACCGCCATCGTCGTGCTCCCGTTCACTCGCCGGACCCGGTTGGCCGTTCGAACATGTGTTCGATAGTCTGCGAGTGTACGCCGCGGCGCTCGTGCTCGCCACGGCCGCGGATCGACCGGTGGGAGGCGCGATGATCGAGTGGAGTCCGCTCCAGATGCTGCGCAGCAGCGGGCAGGACGAGTGGGTGATGGTCGACGCCCTGCGCACCGGCCGGATCGGCCTGGTGCGCCGCATCGAGACCGGCCCGTACCGCGAGACCTGGTTCCGCGCGGTGACCTGGGCGGCCGAGCCGGAAAGGCGGACGCTCGTGGGCTACTCCCGCTCGATGGACACCATCGCGGCCGCCCTGTGGGCCCATCAGCCGCCGACGGCGCAGGAGAAGCCCTTCCCCGGCTACCCGCCCTCGCGGCCGTCGCCGTGACTCCTTCAGCGAGAGGGGGCCCTGCCGTCTTCGCGACGGCGGCCTCCGTGTCCGCCACGGGGGAGAATGGCCCGATGCTCCTCGCACTCGTCGGCGGCCCCACGGGGGCGTGGCGGGCGGTCGACCCCGTCGGCGGCGCCGAGGCCGGGAGCGGCAGGGGGCCGGCCGAGCTGGCGGCGTTCGTCCGGGAGCGGGAGCCGGAGCGCCCGCGCTGGGTCTGGGACGACACCGCGCGCTGGTACCCCGCACTGCTGTCGGCCGGGGTGGTCGTCGCCCGGTGCCACGACCTCCGGCTGGCCCGCGCGATCCTCCGCCGCTCGGTCTCCGCCGCCTCATCGGCTCTCGCGCGCTCGCCCCTCGACCCGTGGGACGCGGGAGCCGCGGCCCCCGCCGCGCAGGACACGCTGATCGGGTTCGAGGAGGCGGCGGGCGGCTCCGACGAGCTCGACCCCGTCCTCGAGCTGGCCCTGCAGGAGGAGGCGCTCTCCGGCGCCGCCGAGGCCGGCCGGCTCCGCCTGCTGCTCGCCGCCGAATCCGTCGGCGCCCTGATCGCTCGCGAGATCGCCCACGCGGGGCTGCCGTGGCGAGCCGATGTGCACGACCGGGTGCTCACCGGGATGCTCGGCCCCCGCCCGCTCTTCGGCGGCCGCCCGGCCCGGTTGGAGGCGCTGGCCGACCGCCTGCGCGACGAGCTCGGCGCGCCCGAGCTCAACCCCGACTCGCCGGCCGAGCTCCTCAAGGCGCTGCGGCGCGCGGGGCTGCCGGTCGAGTCGACGCGCTCCTGGGAGCTGCAGTCCCTCGAGCACCCCGCGGTGCCGCCGCTCCTGGAGTACAAGAAGCTCTCCCGGCTGCTCACCGCCAACGGCTGGGCCTGGCTCGACGCGTGGGTGCGCGACGGACGGTTCCGGCCGGAGTACGTGGTGGGCGGCGTCGTCACCGGCCGCTGGGCGACCTCGGGCGGAGGGGCGCTGCAGCTGCCGCGGCAGATCCGCGCCGCGGTCACCGCGGATCAGGGCTGGAGCCTCGTGGTCGCGGATGCCGCGCAGCTCGAGCCGCGCATCCTCGCCGCGCTCTCGGGCGACTCGGCCATGGCCGCCGCCGGGCGGGGCCGCGACCTCTACCAGGGCATCGTCGACGCCGGCGTGGTCCCCGATCGGCCGCGGGCGAAGGTCGCGATGCTGGGGGCGATGTACGGGGCGACGAGCGGCGAGGCCGGGCGGCTGCTCCCGAGGCTCGCCCGTGCCTACCCGCGCTCGGTCGCGCACGTCGAGGCGGCGGCTCGGGCGGGGGAGCGCGGCGAGAGCGTCTCGACGCGGCTCGGGCGCAGCTCGCCTCCCGGACCCGAGGGGCTCTCGGCCGATGCGGCGCGAGCGCGCGAGTGGGGACGCTTCACCCGCAACTTCGTGGTGCAGGGGACCGCGGCCGAGTGGGCGCTCTGCTGGATGGGCGAGCTGCGGGCGCGACTGCGCGCCGAGGGCGGCGCGGTCGGCCGGGCGCACCTCGTCTACTTCCTGCACGACGAGGTGATCGTGCACGCTCCCGCCGACGTCGGCGAGCGGGTCGCCGCGATCGTCCGCGAGGCGGCGGTGCGCGCCGGACGCTCGCTCTTCGGAGAGGGCGAGGTCGACTTCCCGGTCACCGTCGCCGTCGTCGACTCCTACGACCAGGCGAAGTGAGACGCGGGATCAGTACCAGTGCGGCGAGCGGTTGTTCCAGCTCGACCACGCGTTGCAGGGCGAGCCGTAGGCGCTCTTGATGTACGAGAGCCCCCAGTCGACCTGCGTCGCCGCGTTCGTCTGGTAGTCGGCTCCCGAGTTGGCCATCTTGCTCGCCGGGAGGGCCTGCGGGATGCCGTAGGCGCCGGAGGAGCGGTTCAGCGCGTTCCAGCGCCACCCCGACTCGCCGTTCCACAGCGGGATGAGGCACCGGTCGACCTGGTCGGCGCCCCAGCCGAAGCGGCCGACAGCGGTGCGGGCGTAGGCCTGGGCCTGCGCGGGGGAGAGGCCGTCCGTGCGTCCGGCGTAGGTGCCGAGGGCGGCGATGGTCTTGGCGGAGCTGTTGCGCGCGCCGGTCGGGTCGTCGTCGCCGAGCTCGACCGGGCCGCCTCCGCCGCCTCCGCTGTTGGAGGGCGCTGCCGGAGCAGCGGCCGCGGCGGGAGCCGACGCGGCGCGCTGGCGGGCGGCCTCGGCCTCGGCGGCGAGGCGGGAGAGGCGCTGCTGCTCCTCGAACGCCGACTTCGCGTCCTGGCCGTCGGCGTACTCCCGCTCGATCTCGGCGGTGGTGTTCTTGAGCGAGGCGAGCTGGGTGTAGAGCTCCTGGCTGTACTTCTCCTGGTCGGCGACCTTGGCGTCGGCCTCGGCCTGCGCGGAGCGGGCGGCCGAGAGCGCGTCGGCCGCGGCGGTGGCGAGGGAGACGCGCTCGCCCCGGGCCTGCTCGGCCTGCGCGGCGAGGGAGACGGCCTGGTTCTCGGTCGACTGCGCCGCGGTCTGGAGCCGGCTGGTCTGCTGGGTGAGCTGCGTCATGGTGCCGAGGCGGTAGAGCAGCTCGCTCGACTCGTCGCCGCCGATGAGGAGGTTGAGCGTCGCATCGGTCCCGCCGTTGCGGTAGAGCTGCGCGGCGAGACGGCCGGCCTGCTCCTTCGCGGCGTCGGCGTCCGAGCGGGCGGCGGAGGCGCGCTCCTCCAGGGCGCTCACGCGCTGAGTCGCCTCGTCGAGAGCGCTCTGCGCGGCGTCCGCCTCGGCAGCCCGGCTGATGGCGGCGTCGGTGAGGGCGGCGGCCTGGTCGCGCAGGTCGGCGAGGAAGGCGGTGATGCGGTCGACCTCGGCGGCGGTGGCGCTCTCGCTCGACTTCGCGGCCTCCACATCGGACCACGAGGGGTAGTCGGACGGGTCGTAGGCGGCGGACGCGGAGAGCGGAGCGGCGAGGGCGGCGCACAGGACGAGGACCGTGCCCGCTCCGGCGGCGACGAGGCGCCGGCGCGCCCGGGAGGGGACGCGGAGACCGAGGGGGGTGCGGGACATGCGAACCACCCTAGGCGACGGCACCCGCGCCTGTCTCGTCCTAGCTCGAGGCTCGACGGCCCCGACGGGGACGCTCGAGAGCGTATCCGCGGACGCCCCGTCCCGGCCCGTCGCCCGTGAGCTCGTCGCGGGCCGCCTCGAGGAGGCGCCGCAGGGCCTCCTCCCGCACGCCGGCGGCGATCGCGGCGAGGCGGCGCTGCGGGTGCGCGTCCTCCTCCTCCGCCTGCTCGTCGGCGGTGGCGGGCAGCGAGCTCTCGTACGCGTCGAGGACGGCGGCGAGGTCGGCGCCGGACAGGCTCGAGGCCAGCAGCACCCGGTCGAGGACGTCGTCCCAGTCCTCCTCCGGGGACGCTCCGTCACCCGTCAGCCAGGCGGCCGCCTCCGCGCGGCCCTCGCTGGTGAGCGCGTGCAGGGGGAGGCCGTCGTCGGTGGACCCGGCCGAGACGACGAGGCCCCGCTCGCGCAGGCGCTCGAGCGTCGAGTAGATCTGGCCGACGTTGACCCGGGGCCGGTGCGCGGCACGGTCGAGGAGCTCGGCGTGCAGCTGGAGGCCGTAGGCGGGGCCGAGCGTGAGCAGGGCGAGCAGGCCGTCGCGGACGGACACGGTGCTCCTCCCGGCGGGCGTCTGGCGGTGTGCGGCGTCCGGCGGCGCGGACGACCCGAGTATAGGCAGGAGCCGCACACGGCCGGTCGAGCAGGCGCGGCGAGCCGCCTTGACGGAGGTCCGCCGCTCCTGCATGATCGGGCGTGGTGGCACGTCCACCGTCAAAATCGAAGAAGGCGCACCGCAGAGTGTTCCGTGGTCCGGGTCGTTGGGGAAGACGCACCGGGACGAACGGAGGACACCATGGTGGCGCAGCAGACTCGGGGTGTGCTCTTCGTGCACTCCGCCCCCCGCGCGCTCTGCCCCCATCTCGAGTGGGGGACAGGTCGCGCCCTTGGTCGTGCCGTGAACTTCGCCTGGATCGAGCAGCCCGTGCTCCGCAGCACACTGCGCGCCGAATTCGCCTGGGAGGGCCCGGTCGGAACCGGTGCCGTCATCGCGTCCGCTCTCCGCGGCTGGGCCGACGTCCGCTACGAGGTCACCGAGGAGCCCTCTCCCGGCGTCGACGGCGGCCGCTGGATGCACGCGCCCGAGCTCGGCATCTTCTACGCGCAGACCGACAGCGCGGGCAACACCGTCGTGCCCGAGGACCGCATCCGCTCCGCCATGGAGCTCGCCGGCGCCGACCCCATCGAGCTGCACCGCGAGCTGCGCCTCGCCCTCGGCCAGGCCTGGGAGGACGAGCTCGAGCCCTTCCGCTACGGCGGCGACTTCGCCCCCGTCGTCTGGATGCACGGGGTCGGCTGAGCTCATTCGACGCCGCTCCTCGCGCGGCGTCGCGCAGTCGGCTCGGGCGGGTGGTCGGGTTCCGTGGAGCGGCCGGCGGCCGGCGACGCCGATCCGCTGGCACGCGGATCGGCGGATACACCTCGCGGGGACCGCTCGCTCCCGCCTCCCTGAACCAGGCGGCCAGCGGACCCCCGTTCCGGCAGAGGCCCGCCTCGAAGTCGCGTCGTCACCTCGCGGTTGCCGCTCGCTGGCACGTCGACCAGACGGTCGGCGGAGCACCGCGTTCCGGCGGAGGGCGTCGGAAAGCTCGTGGAGCCGCCCGCACCTCTGTTGCGCACGACACCGACGGCCCGAGTAATGGCGAGTCGCACGCTCCCCACGAGCGCAGCCGCCCTGATCCGAGCATCCGACCCGAGTCGCGGCGAAGCCCGCGCTCCCCTCGAGCACAGCTGCTTGAACCGAAGCTTTCTACCCGAGCCGCGGCGAAGCACGCGCTCCCACCCGGACAGCTTCGTTGATCCGAGCATCCGACCCGAGCCGCGGCGAAGCCCGCGCTCCCCACCAGCACGGCGGGCTCACCAGCCCGCACCAGACGGCGGCGCAGATCCCTCGCGGCACGAGGCGTATCCGGGGATCCGCGTTCCAGCGGATCACCGTCGCCGCACCGCACCGGCCCTCGGGAACCCCGCCCCCCACCCCAGCGGACGCGCCTGCGCCGCGCAAGGAGCGGCGCAGCCCGCTTTCCGCACGGTGGAGCGGGGCTACGCCCCGCTACACCGTCCGGAAAGCGGCAACAGCATTGTGCCCCCCGAACCCGAACGAGTTCGAGATGGCGACCAGCGGTCCGTCGCCGAGGGCGCGGGGGCTGGTGACGACGTCGAGGGGGATCTGGGGGTCCTGCTCGAAGAGGTTGATGGTGGGGGGTGCGGTGCGCTCGTGGAGGGCGAGCACGGTGAAGATGGCCTCGAGCGCGCCGGTGCCGCCGAGGAGGTGGCCGGTGGACGCCTTGGTCGCGGAGACGGCGATGTTCGGGAGGTGGTCGCCGAAGACGCGCAGCAGGGCGCGGTACTCGGCGATGTCGCCGACCGGGGTGCTCGTCGCGTGGGCGTTGACGTGGGTGACGTCGGTGAGCGCGGCTCCGGCCTGCTCGAGGGCGCCGATCATGGCGCGGGCGGCGGCGGAGCCCTCGGGGTCCGGCGCCGTGATGTGGTACGAGTCGCTGGTGACGGCGCCGCCGGCGAGCTCCGCGTAGATGCGGGCTCCGCGGGCGAGGGCGTGCTCCTCGGTCTCGAGGATGAGTGTCGCGGCGCCTTCTCCGAGGACGAAGCCGTCGCGGGAGACGTCGTAGGGGCGTGAGGCGGTCGCCGGGTCGTCGTTGCGGCGCGAGAGGGCCTGCATCGACGCGAAGGCGGCGATCGGGAGCGGGTGGACGACCGACTCCGTGCCGCCGGCGACGACCACGTCGGCGAGGCCGAGCTGCATGTGCTCGTAGGCGTTCGCGAGGGCCTCGGTGCTGGAGGCGCAGGCCGACACGTCGGTGCGGGCGTAGGCGCGGGAGGGGATGGCCATGCTGATGGCGGCGGCGGCCGCGTTGGGCATGAGCATCGGGATGGTCATCGGGAGGACCCGGCGGGGTCCGCGCTCGCGGAGGGTGTCCCACGCGTCGACGAGGGTCCAGAGGCCGCCGATGCCGGTCGAGTAGTCGACGCCCACGCGGAGCGGGTCGACGTCGGTGATGCCGGAGTCGGCCCACGCCTCGCGGGCCGAGATGAGCGCGAACTGGCTGGAGGGGTCGAGGCGCTTCGCCTCGGGGCGGGAGAGCACCTCCTCCGGGCGGACCTTGGCCTGGGCGGCGAAGGTGACCGGGATGTCGTACTGAGCGACCCAGTCCTGCTCGAGGGAGCGGACGCCTGATTCGCCGGCGAGGAGTGCGTTCCAGGACTCCCGGGCGGTCCCGCCGAGGGGAGTGCTGGCACCGATTCCGGTGACGACGATCTTCTTGGTCATGACGAGCTTCTCTGTTCCGTGTGGGTGGGTGCCGGGCTCACCCCGGCCGACGATCGCCGGCCGGGGTGTCCGCCACGAGGACGGGGTGCGCGGGCGACGACTACTCGGACGCCTTGACGATGAAGCGGACCGCGTCGCCGACCGTCTTGAGGTTCTTGACCTCGTCGTCGGGGATCTTCACGTCGAACTTCTCCTCGGCGTTGACGACGATGGTCATCATCGAGATGGAGTCGATGTCGAGGTCGTCGGTGAACGACTTGTCCATCTCGACGGAGTCGGTGGCGATGCCCGTCTCGTCGTTGACAAGCTCGGCCAGGCCGGCGAGGACTTCTTCGTTGGACAGTGCCATGGTTCTCTCCTTGGGGGTTCTTCGGGTGTTCGTCAGTGACCGTAGGTCAGTTTAGGGGTGGGGTCGTGCCGGTCACGGGAGCACCACGACCTGCGCGCCGAACACCAGTCCGGCGCCGAAGCCGATCTGCAGCGCGAGTCCGCCGTGCAGCTCCGGGTGCTCCTCGAGCAGGCGGTGGGTGGCGAGCGGGATCGACGCGGCGGAGGTGTTGCCGGTGGTCTCGATGTCGCGGCCGATAGCGACGGTCTCGGGGAGCTTCAGCTGCTTCGCGAGCTCGTCGATGATGCGCATGTTCGCCTGGTGGGGGATGAACGCGGCGAGGTCCTCGGGCTGGACGCCCGCCTCCGCGAGCGCCTGCTTGGCGACCTTGGCCATCTCCCAGACCGCCCAGCGGAAGACCGACGGGCCGTCCTGGCGGAGGGTGGGCCATTCGGCGGTGCCGTCGCGGTAGGCCGCGAGCGGGTTGTCCATGCCGACGGTGTCCCACTTGGAACCGTCGGATCCCCAGACGGTCTTCGAGATGCCGGCGGTGTCGCTGGGGCCGACGACCGCGGCGCCCGCGCCGTCGCCCAGGAGGAAGGAGATGCTGCGGTCGGTCGACTTGACCAGCTCGGACAGCTTCTCGGCTCCGACGACGAGCACGTACTCGGCCAGGCCGGAGCGGATGAAGGAGTCGGCCTGGGCGATGCCGTAGGTGTAGCCGGCGCAGGCGGCCGAGATGTCGTACGCCGGGGCGGGGTTCGCGCCGATGCGGTCGGCGAGGAGCGCGGCCAGCGACGGGGTCTGCACGGTGTTGCTGATCGTGGAGACGAGCACGACGCCGATCTGGTCCGGGCGGATGCCCGCCTTCTCGATCGCCTCGAGGGAGGCGGTGGTCGCGAGGTCGACCGCGTGGATGTCGGCGGAGGCGCGGCGGCGCTCGATGATGCCGGTGCGCTGGCGGATCCACTCGTCGGAGGAGTTGATCGGCTCGATCAGGTCGTCGTTCGGGACGACGAGGTCGCCGCGTGCCGCGCCGATGCCGAGGATCCGGGTGTACGCGCTGCCGCTGGACTGGGTGAGGGAAGGGGTCGTCATGGGGTCTCTCCTGCTAGGCGGCGTGCTCGTCGAGGAAGGCGCGGGCGGCGTCCACGTCGTCGGGGGTCGTGATGGCGATGCTCGGCACGCCCTTGAGGCCGCGCTTGGCGAGGCCGACCAGCGCGCCGGCGGGTGCCAGCTCGATGATCCCGGTGACGCCCGCGTCGGCGAAGGCCGTCATGCAGAGGTCCCAGCGGACGGGGGAGGCGACCTGGCCGACGAGCAGCTCGAGGAACGCGGCACCGGAGTCGACGACCGACCCGTCGCGGTTCGTCCAGAGACGGAGCGTCGGGTCGGAGGGGGTCAGCCCGGCGGCGACGCCGGCGAGGGAGTCGCGGGCGGGCGCCATGTAGCGGGTGTGGAAGGCGCCGGCCACCTGCAGGGGGATCACGCGGGTCCCGCGGAGCGGCTCCGCCTTGAGCGCCTCGAGCGCGTCGACCGCGCCGGCGACGACGATCTGCCCGCCGCCGTTGTAGTTGGCCGGCTCGAGGCCGAGCTCGTCGAGACGGGCGATCAGGGCCTGCTCGTCGCCGCCGAGGACCGCGCTCATCGCGGTCGGCTCGGCGGCGGCCGCAGCGGCCATGGCACGGGCGCGCTCGCGGACGAACACCAGCGCGTCGGCCTCGGTGAGGACCCCGGCTCCGGCGGCCGCGGTGATCTCGCCGACGGAGTGGCCGGCGATGCCCGCGATGCGCTCGCGCCGTCCGCCCTCGAGGAGGGCGGCGAGGCTCACGAGTCCCGCGGAGACGATCAGGGGCTGGGCGACCGCGGTGTCGCGGATGGTGTCCGCGTCCGAGACGGTGCCGTGCGCGGCGAGGTCGATGCCGACCGCCTCCGAGTGCGCGGCGACCTGCTCGGCCACGGAGGGGATCTCGAGCCAGGGGGCGAGGAATCCGGGGGTCTGGGAGCCCTGACCCGGGGCGACGACGACGATCACGGTATCCAGTCTTCCGATCTGCGCTCGCACGTGCGGCGCGTGGAGCCACTGACAAAGCACAAAGAGCTTGTCGCGGGTCTACAAGTGTTCAGGGGCGGGAGGGGTTCGGCGAGCAGACGGCCTCAGCGGCGGGACGGCTTCCGGCGGACGGCGCCGTCCGGGTCGCTCATGGAGCCGAGGATGAGGGCGGACTGGAGGATGAGCGCCTCGCGGGCGCCCGTCGCGTCCCAGCCGATCACCTCGGCGACCCGCTTGAGGCGGTAGCGCACCGTGTTCGGGTGCACGAACAGCTCGCGGGCGGTCGCCTCAAGGGAGCGGCCGTTGTCGAGGTAGGCCCACAGCGTGGTCAGAAGCTCGGTCGAGTGCTTCTGCAGGGGCCGGTAGATCTGCGTGATGAGGCTCTGCCGGGCGAGCGGGTCGCCCGCGAGGGCGCGCTCGGGAAGGAGGTCGTCGGCGTTGACCGGTCGCGGCGCGTTCCGCCAGGAGCGGGCGACCGCGAAGCCGGCGAGGGCCGCGCGGGCGCTGCGGGACGCCTCGACCAGGGTCGGCACCTCGTGGCCGAGGACGAGGTGGCCCGTCCCGAAGCCGGGCTCGAGCGCCTCCGCGATCTCGAGGAACGCGACCGGCGGGCCGGTCTCCTCCGTGGCGTTCTCGCTCGGCTCGGCGCGGCCGATGACCAGGACGAGCCGGCTGCCCTGCACGCCGATCAGCACGTCGGCGTCCATGTGCCGCGCCGTGCGGCGCAGCTGGTCGACGTCGAGCATCTTGGGGGCGGTGCCCACCAGGACGGCGACCTCGCCGTGGCCGTGCCAGCCGAGGGCGGCGATCCGGCTGGGCAGCTCGTCGTCGGCCTCGCCCGTGAGGATCGAGTCGACGACCAGCGCCTCCAGGCGCGCGTCCCAGAGGCCTCGGGCCTCGGCGGCGCGCGCGTAGACGTCGGCCGCGGCGAAGGCGATCTCGCGCGAGTAGAGGAGGATCGCCTCGCGGAGGTCCTCCCCGCCGTTCTTGATCCGGTCCTCGACGACCTCGACCGTCACCTTGATCAGCTGCAGCGTCTGCGTCAGCGAGACGGAGCGCAGCAGCTCGCGGGGAGCGGCTCCGAACACGTCCGCCGCGATCCACGGCGTGGCCGACGGGTCGTCGAACCACGAGATGAACGAGGTGATGCCGGCCTGGGCGACGAGGCCGACCGCCGAGCGCCGACCGGGGGGCATGCTGCCGTACCAGGGCAGCGTGTCCTCGAGGCGCTTGATCGTCTGCGTCGAGAGCTCACCGGCGAGGGTGCGCAGCCAGGCGAGGGTCTGCTCCTTCGTGCGGGGAGCGCCCGGCCGGGTGGCCGGACGCTCCGCCGCAGGAGCAGGACCCCGCGCACTCGACGGTGCGGGTTCCTGCGAGAGCACGGACTCGTCCGTCAGCTCTCGCCGCCCGCGTTGCCGGTGGTGCCGGCGTTGACGTCGAGGAGGCGGTACTTCTCGATCGCCTGGACCGCGAGCGAGGGGTCGACCTCGCCGCGCTTGGCGAGCAGCTGCAGCGTCCGCACGACGACCGAGGGGCCGTCGATCTGGAAGTAGCGCCGCGCCGCCGCACGGGTGTCCGAGAAGCCGAAGTCGTCCGCGCCGAGCGTCGCGAAGTCGCCCGGGATGAACTGGCGGAGCTGGTCGGGGACCTGGTGCGAGAAGTCCGAGACGGCGACGAAGGGACCCTTCGCGTCGGCCAGCTTCTGCGTCACGTACGGCACCTGCTCGGCGTCCTCGGGGTGGAGGAAGTTGTGCTGCTCGGCCTTGATGCCGTCGCGGCGCAGCTCGTTCCACGAGGTGACCGACCAGACGTCCGCCGAGACGCCCCAGTCCTCGGCGAGGAGCTTCTGCGCCTCGATCGCCCACGGCACGGCGACGCCCGAGGCGAGGAGCTGGGCCTTCGGCCCGTCCCACTGACCCCAGGAGATGCGGTGGATGCCGCGGACGATGCCCTCGACGTCGACGTCCTCCGGCTCCTTCGGCTGCACGATCGGCTCGTTGTAGACCGTGATGTAGTACATGACGTTCGGGTCGGTGTGCTTCCCGCCGTACATGCGCTCGAGTCCGGACTGCACGATGTGCGCGATCTCGTACCCGTAGGCCGGGTCGTAGCTCACGACGGCGGGGTTGGTCGCCGCGAGGATCGGGGAGTGCCCGTCCGCGTGCTGGAGGCCCTCGCCGGTCAGCGTGGTGCGTCCCGCGGTGGCGCCGATCATGAAGCCGCGCGACATCATGTCGCCGGCCGCCCAGATCGCGTCGCCCGTGCGCTGGAACCCGAACATCGAGTAGAAGACGTAGACCGGGATGAGCGGCTCGCCCTGCGTCGAGTACGAGGTGCCGATCGCGGTGAACGCCGCGAGGGCGCCCGCCTCGTTGATGCCGACGTGGAGGATCTGGCCCTGCGGGCTCTCCTTGTAGGCCAGGAGGAGCTCGCGGTCGACCGACGTGTAGTGCTGGCCGCGCGGGTTGTAGATCTTCGCGTTCGGGAAGAACGCGTCCATGCCGAAGGTGCGCGCCTCGTCCGGGATGATCGGGACGACGCGGTTGCCGAAGTCCTTCGAGCGGAGGATGTCCTTCAGGATGCGGACGAACGCCATGGTGGTGGCGATCTCCTGCGTCCCGGAGCCCTTCTTGCCGACCGCGTACGCCGAGTCCTCGGGAAGGTTCAGCTGCGTGTACTTCGAGCGGCGCTCGGGGAGGTAGCCGCCGAGCGCGCGGCGGCGCTCCTGCAGGTACTCGATCGCCTCGTCGTTCTGACCGGGGTGGTAGTACGGCGGGAGGTAGGGGTTCTCCTCGAGCTGCGCGTCCGTGATCGGGATGCGCATGGTGTCGCGGAACGACTTGAGGTTGTCCAGCGTCATCTTCTTCATCTGGTGGGTCGCGTTGCGGCCCTCGAAGCTGCGGCCGAGACCGTAGCCCTTGATGGTGTGGGCGAGGATGACGGTGGGCTGGCCCTTGTGCTCCGTCGCGGCCTTCATGGCCGCGTAGATCTTGCGGTAGTCGTGGCCGCCGCGGCGCAGGCCCCAGATCTGCTCGTCGGAGTAGCCCTCGACGAGCTTCTTGGCGCGCGGGTCGCGGCCGAAGAAGTTCTCGCGGACGTAGGCGCCGTCCTCCGTCTTGTAGGTCTGGAAGTCGCCGTCGGGCGTCTTGTTCATCAGGTCGAGCAGCGCGCCCTCGGTGTCGCGGGCGAGCAGGTCGTCCCACTCGCGGCCCCAGATGAGCTTGATGACGTTCCAGCCCGCGCCGCGGAAGTACGACTCGAGCTCCTGCACGATCTTGCCGTTGCCGCGGACGGGTCCGTCGAGGCGCTGGAGGTTGCAGTTGACGATGAAGTTCAGGTTGTCGAGGCCGTCGTTCGCGGCGACCTGGAGCTGACCGCGCGACTCGACCTCGTCCATCTCGCCGTCGCCGAGGAACGCCCAGACCTGCTGGTCGGAGGCGTCCTTGATGCCGCGGTTGGTGAGGTACTTGTTCGCCTGCGCCTGGTAGATCGCGTTGATCGGGCCGAGGCCCATCGACACGGTCGGGAACTGCCAGAACTCCGGCATGAGCCGCGGGTGCGGGTAGCTGGAGAGCCCGCCGCCCCGGTGCGACTTCTCCTGGCGGAAGCCGTCGAGCTGGTGCTCGCTCAGGCGTCCCTCGAGGAAGGCACGCGCGTACGGGCCGGGGGAGGCGTGGCCCTGGATGAAGACCTGGTCGCCGCCGCCCGGGTGGTCCTGGCCGCGGAAGAAGTGGTTGAAGCCGACCTCGTACAGCGAGGCGCTCGACGCGTACGTCGAGATGTGGCCGCCGACCCCGATGCCGGGACGCTGCGCGCGGTGCACGAGGATGGCCGCGTTCCAGCGGATCCACGCGCGGTAGCGGCGCTCGACGTCCTCGTCGCCCGGGAAGTCGGGCTCGTTCTCGGGCGCGATGGTGTTGATGTAGTCCGTGGTGGGCACCATCGGCACGCCGAGGTGGAGCTCCTTGGAGCGCTTGAGGAGGCTGAGCATGACGTCGCGCCCGCGACCCCGGCCCCGCTCCTCGACGAGCGCATCGAGCGACTCGTTCCACTCCGACGTTTCCTCGGGGTCCGAGTCCACGTGACCGACGGAATACGGGTCCTGATCGTTAACAGTCACCCTCGACCTCTCTCTGGGGGCAGATCGTGCCCGAGACATCACTCTCATGAAGCGGTGCGGATCCGCGGATCCGGGGCTCGGATGACGAGCCGCGCGCGGGCACCTCCGTCAGCCTAGCGATTCCCGTGCCCCGAACCTGGAATCGCACTGTGGTGATCCACGAGGGATGTGCGCCGACGACTGTAGGAGAGCGCCAGACGGGACGCGTCGACCGGCCCGTGATCGGGGGAGACGGGCCGTTCCTTGGAGTCTGCGCGGAGCGGGTCTAGCATTGCCCCTCGTGCTCGCGCGACTCTCGTGCGCACGGAAGGACATCGGACCGATGGCTCTCGAGAAGCTGACCCTGGCTCCCGACTTCGAACTCGCGAACCAGTACGGCGAGCGCATCCAGCTGGGCGACTTCCACGGGCGGCGCAATGTCGCCCTGGTGTTCTTCCCCCTCGCCTTCTCCGGCACCTGCACGGGCGAGTTCTGCGCGCTGCGCGAGAACCTCTCCCTCTTCGAGCACGCCGACGTGGAGCTGATCGGCATCTCGGTCGACTCCAAGCACACGCTGCGCGCCTGGGGCGAGAAGCAGGGCTACGACTTCACGCTCCTCTCCGACTTCTGGCCGCACGGCGACGTCGCCAAGCAGTACGGCGTGTTCACCGAGGCGAAGGGCTACGCGACCCGCGCGACCTTCCTCATCGACAAGGCCGGCGTCATCCGGGACACGTTCATGACCGCCCCGGGCGAGCCGCGCTCGATCGACGCCTACCGCGCCGCGATCGACGCGCTCGCCCCCGCGCACGTGTGACCCTCCGGAGGCGGACCGCCCCGGTCGTCAGCTGAGGATGTTGACGGCCCGCGAGATCACGAGAGCCAGCAGGACGAATCCGGTGAACGCCTCGGCGATCATCAGGAGCTTCATCCGGCTCGACAGCGGCATCGTGTCGGTCGGGCTGAACGCCATGGTGTTCGTCGTCGAGACCGAGAGGTAGTCGACGAAGCCGGGCCGCCAGTCGGCGCGCTCGGAGGAGGTCGCGGCGACCTCGGGCGCGGTGTCGCGGTAGGTGTCCTGCGGGAAGGCGAAGTCGGCCGCCGGCAGCTCGGTGCGGGGAAGCGTTCCGCGGGCGACCGGACCGCCGCGGTCGAGCTCCCAGAACAGCAGCGCGTACGCGACGACGTTGGTGACCCAGACCTGGAGTGCGGTGAGCAGCAGCGGCGGGCCGTCGGCCGTCCCGTCGACGAGGTCGATCACCACGGCGACCACGTTCACCTGGTTCGCCACGGCGAGCACGACCGCCAGGGCGATGGAGACCCCGCGCGACCAGCGCGTCTCGCTGTCGAGCCGGTGCGGGTTGACGACGAACAGCGGCACGAGCAGTGCGAGCGTGATGCCGGCGGCGACGAGGCGGACCACCGAGGTGTCGGCGCTGTGGCCGGCCACGTTCAGGGCGACGGCCACCAGGATCGCGGCGGAGGCGGGCCAGCGGCTCTCGGCGCGCCGCCTCGCCCGGGAGTCGCTGTCGGCGGTCATGTGCCGAGGCTAGTGCCCGCAGGGGGCCGCTCCGCCTGCCGTAGGATCGAGTCGATCGTCCGCGGGTGCTCCCGCGACGGGGGCCTTTAGCTCAGTTGGTAGAGCGCCACGTTTACACCGTGGATGTCATCGGTTCGAGCCCGGTAGGGCCCACCACCTCCGACGATCGGACACTGCGCGTCAGCGGGACTGGCGGCGCTTGTAGGGCTTCGGCTGGCCCTTGACGATCGGGGCGCGCCCGGTCCCCTTGGAGGCCTTGGCCTTGCCTCCCGACTTCGGGGCCGCCTCCGGCTCGTCGCCGAGCGCGGCGAGCTCCTCGCGGGCCGAGGCGAGGTGCTGCCGCCCGGCCGCGGTGAGGGTCGTGGCGGCGGCACCGGGCTCGAAGAGCGGCTTGCCGAGGTCGAGCTCGACGGCGGCGACGGAGGAGTCGAGCTTCTGCCGCGAGATGCCGAGGCGCTCGGCGGCGCGCACGAAGTGCAGCTCCTCGGCGACCGCCACGAAGTGGCGCAGCTGGCTGATCTTCATCCCGAACCCTTCACGGCCGCTCCCTGCGGCACGACCACGGTACGCGGTCCGGAAGGGGGCGCCGACCGCCGGGAGCGCCGGCGGGAGCGGCATCGACCCGTCGATCCGCGCCAGAGGACCCGGCGGACATTGCCGGACGGAGGCGGGAGGCCTACGGTCGCGCCCGTGGGCGGTCCCGAAGCCGGCCACGGAGAGAGGCCGACGTGGGCGCGCTCATCTACAGCTCGATCGCGTCGCTCGACGGCTACGTGAACGACGCGGACGGCGGATTCGCCTGGGCGGAGCCGCGACCCGCCGTGCACCGCTTCATCACGGAGCGGGAGGGGCGAGTGCGCACGTACCTGTACGGGCGGCGCATGTACGAGGTCATGCGCGCGTGGGAGCAGACCTGGGCCCTCGCGGAGGAGTTCGCGTTCATCCGCGACTTCCAGGAGATGTGGCGAGCGGCCGACAAGGTCGTGTACTCGACGACGCTGGAGTCGGCCGAGACCCGCCGCACCCGCGTCGAGGGCGGGTTCGACCCGGTCGTCGTCGCCGCGCAGGTCAGCGCCGCCGACCACGACGTCTCGATCGGCGGGCCGACCCTCGCCCGGCACGCGCTGCTCGCCGGGATCGTCGACGAGGTGCAGGTCTACACGGTGCCGGTGGCGGTGGGCGGCGGGACCCACTTCCTCCCGTGCGGGTTCCACGCGCGCCTCGACTTGCGCGAGGAGCACCGCTTCGCCGACGGCACGGTCTTCACGCGCTACAGCGTGCGGCGCTGAGACCGGCTACTCGGCGCCGACCAGCGCGGCGATCCGCGAGGCGAGCCGGGCGCCCTGAGCACGTCCGGCGCGGGCGGAGGCGGCGCGGACGGCCGGGTCGAGCGAGTTCGGGCCGAAGGCGCGCACCGACTCCTCGTCGGCGTAGAGCACCTCGACCCGCGAGTCCGCGAGGGCGTCGAGCTCGCCGGTCGGGATCAGGCCCGCGCCGGGCGTGCCGACTCCCGGCAGCGGAGTGACGATCAGGACCCAGTCGGCTCCCGCGGCGAGGTCGGCGTTGCTGCCGGAGCGCACGCCGCCGTCCATGTAGCGGACGCCGTCGATACTGACGGGAGGCCAGACCCCGGGGACGGCGCAGCTGGCGGAGATCGCGTCGACGAGGCCGACACCGCTCTCGCGGTCGAACACGCGCAGCTCACCGGTGGCCGTGTCGACCGCGGTGATGAGCAGACGCTGCTCGGGCCAGTCGGCGTCGCCCACGCGGGCCGAGATGACGGCCCGGCGCGTGTCCTCGGGGAGCGTCTCGGCCTCGAGCGCGAGGGTGCCGATGCGGCGCCGCGCGTCCTGGGGCGAGGTCGCGCCCTCGACGGCCGCGGCGAAGAGGGCCTGGAGGCGCTCACCGTCGACGTCCGCTCCGATCTCGGCGGACTCCTCCTGGAGCTGGGCCTCGTACGACTCGTCGAGGCTGGTGCCGGTGCTCAGCTGCGCGGCGACCGCGGAGCCCGCGGAGGTGCCGATGAAGGTCGTCGACGGATCGAGCAGGAGGCGGGCCGCCTCGGGGGAGGCGTCGGCGAGGCCGCGGAGGACGCCGAGCTCCCAGGCGATTCCGGCTAGGCCGCCGCCGGCGAGGACGAGTGCACCAGGCATGGGGGAGGTCCTTTCGATCAGGATCAGGAGGGGGCGGGCGCTGCGGAGCGCCGCAGCACCAACGCTGTCACATCGTCGTGAGCGTCGTCTGCGAGAGCATGCAGACGCTCGAAGAGAGCGGGGTCGTCGTTGCTCCGCACCAGCTCGGCGAGACGGTCGAGCGCGTCGAGGCGCCCGCCGAAGACGTCGAGCAGGCCGTCGCTGCAGGAGAAGAGCGCATCGCCGGGGGCGAGCACGCGCTGCTCCTCCTCCCAGGAGACGTCGGCGGCGATGCCGAGCGGGACGCCCGTGGAGGCGAGCCTCTCCGTGGTGCCGTCGGCGCGCAGCAGGAGGGTGAGGCCGTGGCCGCTGTCCACGAACGAGACGGCGCCGCTCGCGAGGTCGACCCGGGCGATCAGCGCGGTCGCGAACATGCCGGTCGCGGTCAGGTCGGGCAGGAGCTGGCGGTTGACGGCCTCGACGGCTGCCGCGGGAGGGAGCTCCGGCCGCGCCTGGAACGCGGAGCGGATCGCGGAGGCGACGATCGCCGCCGACACGCCCTTGCCCATCACGTCGACCAGCTCGAGGGAGAGGTCGTCCCCGCTGCGGCGCCACGCCGTGTAGTCGCCGGCGACGTCGTGCAGCGGCGTGGTCAGCGAGTCGAGGCTCCACTCGCCGAGGTCGAGGCGCTGGGGCCGGAGCCGCTCCTGCGTCTCGCTCGCGCGTCCGGAGAAGGCGATCTCGCGCAGCTCCCGCTCGGCCCACCGGCCGAGGTCCTCGAGGATCTCGCGCTCCTCCTCCGAGAAGCCGCGCACCTCGCTGTCGATGATGCAGATCGTGCCGACGCGGAGGCCGTCCCCGACGACGAGCGGACGGCCCGCGTAGAAGCGCACGTGAGGGGATCCGGTGACGACTCCGCGGTCGGCGAACCGCGGATCGGCGGTGGCGTCCTCGACGACGAGGATGTCGCCCTGCTGGACCGTGACGTCGCACATCGAGTCGGCGCGCAGCATCCTGCTCGCCCGCGCCGAGCGCTGGGGCGACTTCGTGAACTGCGTCGACTCCTCGAGGATGTTGATCTCGGCGAGGGGGACGCGCAGGAGTCGGCGGGCGACGCGGGTGATCCTGTCGAAGCGCTCCTGGGGGGTGCTCAGGCCGATCCCGAGCTCGGCGATCGCGGCGAGGCGGGCGCGCTCGGTCGGCTCGCTCACGTGCGGGTCCGGGCGAGTGCCCAGAGGTTCTGCCCGTCGACACGGCGGTAGGAGAACTCGGTGACGAGGGCGTGGATGAACGGGATCCCGCGGCCTGCCTCGTCCCACTCGTCCGGCATGTCGCGGGGGTCGGCGACCTCGGCGGGCGCCTCCTCGGCGGAGTCGTTGAGCGAGGCGCGCAGCTCGGTCGCGTCGACGCGGATCTCGACCAGGCAGATGATGTGCCGGTACGACCGGGCGTGCTGGACGATGTTCGAGGTCAGCTCGACCAGCGCGGTCTCGAACGACATCCGGTCGACCGGCGCGACGCCCGGCTCCTCGAGCCACAGCTCCTCGAGCGCCTCGTGGACGGCGGTGACGCCGTCCTCGGGCGGCGTGCGCACGACGAAGGAGCGCTCAGGCACGGTAGGCCTCCTCGACGGTCTCGGCGCTCCCGAGCAGGCGGTCGAGGTTGGACAGGCCGAGCACCATGGCGGGCTGCTCGCCGGCGGCGGCCACGCGCAGCTCGCCGCCCGCCTTCCGCGCCTCCTTGAGTCCGGCGACGAGGACGCCGAGCCCGGACGAGTCGAGGAACTCGACGGCCGCCAGGTCGACGACCACGCGGACCTCTCCCGCCTCGAGCGCGCGCTGGAGGACCGCTTCGAGCTCCCACGCCGTGGACAGGTCGAGCCTGCCGACGGGGCGGATCACCACGATGTCGGGCTCGATCCGCTCGGTGCTGATCCTCGAGGTGGGCTCCATGGTGTCCTCCTGACGGGACGGCACGCGGTTCCGCAGGGCTCGGAGACGTGGTGAGGACGCGGTCGGGCGCGCGACCGAGGGGCTCCGGATCCGATGCGGGGGTGAATCGGGGAGTTCGTCCGCCTCCGACCGTACAAGGGAACGGGGCGCCCCGTGGGAGGCGTGACCGCATCCGCGCTGCGACAGGCGGTGGGCGGCCCCGGGGAGGAGGCCCCGCTCAGCCCCTCGCGGCGGCGAGAGCGTCGGCGGCGAGCCGCACGGAGGCGTCCCGGCCGGTCAGCCAGAGCGGCACGGAGCGGGCGCGGAGGCCCGCCGACTCGAGCGCCGGGACCGCGTCCGCGTCCTCCTCGCCGACGAGCCAGGCGTCGAGGAGGCCGCCCCCGCTCCGGGCTCCGTAGTGCCGGCCGACGGCCTCGGCGGAGGTCTCGACGCCGATCGCGGCGAGGCAGGCGTCGGCCATGCCGCGCACCACCGCGCCTCCGATGACGGGGGAGACGCCCACGACGGGTGCGGAGGTCCGGCGGAGGGCGTCCGCGATCCCGGGCACTCCGAGGATCGTGCCGATCGAGACGACGGGATTGGAGGGGGCGACGAGTACCGCGTCGGTGTCGGCGATCGCCTCCAGCACGCCCGGGGCGGGGCGGGCGCTCTCCACCCCCTGCTGGACGAAGCGGCGCGCGGGCGCGGACGCCCGAAGCCGCACCCACCACTCCTCGAAGTGGAGGAGCCGCACGCCCTCGCCGGGAAGGTCGACCTCGACGTGGGTCTCGACGTCCTGGTCCGACATCGGCAGCAGGCGGACCCCCAGCGGCCAGCGGGCGGTGATCCGCGCGGTCGCCTCCGAGAGGGTGAGGCCGTCGCGCAGCATCGAGCTGCGGGCGATGTGGGTGCCGAGGTCGAGGTCGCCCAGGGTGAACCACGGCCAGCCGACGCCGAAGGCGGTGAGCTCGGCCGAGACCCGCTCGCTCTCGCCGGCCCGCCCCCAGCCGCGCTCCGTGTCGTTCACTCCGCCGAGCGCGTAGGTGATCGAGTCGAGGTCGGGGCAGACCTTGAGGCCGGTGAGCCACATGTCGTCGCCGGTGTTGACGACGACGGTGATCTCGCTCGCCTCGCCGCCGGCGGCCTCGAGATCGCTGAGGTGCTCGCGGACCGCCGAGGTGAAGCGGGCGCCGCCGACGCCTCCGGCCAGGATCGTGATGCGCATCCGCCCACGCTAGCGGCACCGACGGATTCCTCCCCCGGCGAGCCTTAATGCTGCGGATCCGCGCCGGAAACACCGGGGAAACGTCGAACCCCGACGATGAAGCCCTGTCCCCGGAGCCGGACGGTCCGTCATTGCCTTCGGGCCCGGCGGGGACCACAGTGGGTCCACGTCCCCGGCTCCGCACCGCCCGGCGGAGCACACCGGAGCCGGACAGGGACGCCCGAGCATGGAGGTACCGATGACCATCGTCCGCGCAGCGATCACCCAGACGACCTGGACCGGCGACAAGGAGTCGATGCTCGACAAGCACGAGCAGATGGCCCGGGACGCCGCAGCCGACGGCGCGCAGATCGTCTGCTTCCAGGAGCTGTTCTACGGCCCGTACTTCGGCATCACCCAGGACAAGAAGTACTACCGCTACGCCGAGCCCGCCGACGGGCCGATCGTGCAGCGCTTCGCGGCCCTCGCGAAGGAGCTGGGCGTGGTGATGATCCTCCCGATCTACGAGGAGGAGCAGACCGGCGTCTACTACAACACCGCGGTCGTGGTCGACGCCGACGGGACGATCCTCGGCAAGTACCGCAAGCACCACATCCCGCACCTGGACCGCTTCTGGGAGAAGTTCTACTTCCGGCCCGGGAACCTCGGCTACCCGGTCTTCGACACCGCCGTCGGCAAGATCGGCGTCCACATCTGCTACGACCGCCACTTCCCGGAGGGCTGGCGGGAGCTGGGCCTGAACGGCGCCCACCTCGTCTTCAACCCCAACGCCACCAAGCCCGGCCTGTCGAACCGCCTCTGGGAGGTCGAGGGCCCGGCGGCCGCGGTGGCGAACGGCTACTTCGTGCTGCAGCCCAACCGCGTCGGCCGGGAGGACAACGAGTACGGCGACCTCGCGGTCGACTTCTACGGCACCAGCCAGATCATCGATCCGCGGGGGGAGTTCGTCGGCGAGCGGGGCTCGGGCGAGGCCGAGGAGATCCTGATCCGCGACCTCGAGATGGACATGGTGCAGGAGATGCGCGACGACTGGCAGTTCTACCGGGACCGCCGGCCGGAGTCGTACACCAGCATCCCGAAGCCGTGACCGCAGACCGAGACGGGGAAGACCGATGAAGACCCTCATCACAGGCGGGACGGTCGTCAACGCGACCGGCACCGGAGCAGCAGACGTCCTGATCGACGGCGAGACCATCGCCGCCGTCCTCGCCCCCGGCTCCACGCTGCTGGGCTTCGACCTGGCGGCCCGCGTCGACCGGGTGATCGACGCGAGCGGCAAGTACGTCATCCCGGGCGGGATCGACGCGCACACGCACATGGAGATGCCGTTCGGCGGCACCTCCGCCTCGGACACCTTCGAGACCGGCACGCGCGCAGCGGCCTGGGGCGGCACGACGTCGATCGTCGACTTCGTGGTGCAGTACCCGGGCGAGAGCGTCGTCGACCGGTTCCAGGCGTGGCAGGAGAAGGCGGCCGGCAACTGCGCGATCGACTACGGCTTCCACCAGATCCTCTCGGACGTGCAGGACTCCTCGCTCGTCGCGATGGACGAGCTGATGCGCGAGGGGGTGACCAGCTTCAAGCTGTTCATGGCCTACAAGGGCGTGTTCCTCTCGGACGACGGGCAGATCCTCCGGGCGTTCCAGAAGGGCGCGGAGAACGGCGCGATGATGATGATGCACGCCGAGAACGGCGCCCTCATCGACGAACTGGTGAAGCAGACCCTCGCCGCCGGGAACACCGCGCCGTACTTCCACGGCACCTCGCGGCCGTGGCAGGCGGAGGAGGAGGCGACGCACCGGGCGATCATGATCGCGGACCTCACCGGCGCGCCGCTCTACGTGGTGCACGTGTCGGCGAAGCAGGCGGTGGAGCAGATCGCGCAGGCCCGCGACCGCGGGATGAACGTGTTCGGCGAGACCTGCCCGCAGTACCTGTACCTCTCGCTGGAGGACCAGCTCGGCGCGTCCAGTGAGCAGTGGGGCGGCTTCGAGGGCGCGAAATGGGTGTGCTCGACGCCGCTGCGCTCGAAGGCGGAGGGGCATCAGCACCACATGTGGCAGTCGCTGCGCACCAACGACATCCAGATGGTCTCGACCGACCACTGCCCCTTCTGCATGAAGGGCCAGAAGGACATGGGGATCGGCGACTTCTCGAAGATCCCCAACGGCATCGGCTCGGTGGAGCACCGGATGGACCTGATGTACCAGGGCGTGGTGTCGGGGCAGATCTCCCTGCCGCGCTGGGTCGAGCTCACCTCGACCACCCCGGCGCGGATGTTCGGGATGTACGGGAGGAAGGGCGTCATCCAGCCCGGCGCCGACGGCGACGTCGTCGTGTACGACCCGAGCGGGCACACCTCGATCGGGATCGGCGAGGGCCGCAGCCACCACATGAACATGGACTACTCGGCCTGGGAGGGCTTCGAGATCGACGGCCACGTCGACACGGTGATCTCCCGCGGCAGGGTCGTCGTCGACGACGGCTCCTACGTCGGCACGAAGGGCGACGGTGCGTACATCCCGCGCGGTCTGAGCCAGTACCTGATCTGAGCCGGCACCCGATCCGAGCCAGCACCTGATCGAGCAGAAGGAACCCCATGGACTTCGGAGTCGTCCTCCAGACCAACCCGCCCGCCTCGCGCACCGTCGCGCTCGCCGTCCTCGCGGAGACGCACGGCTTCGACTACGCGTGGACCTTCGACTCGCACCTGCTCTGGCAGGAGCCCTACGTGATCTACTCGCAGATCCTCGAGAGGACGCACCGGATCACGGTCGGCCCGATGGTCACCAACCCCGCCACGCGCGACTGGACGGTCATCGCCTCGCTGCACGCGACGCTCAACGAGATGTACGGGAACCGCACGGTGTGCGGCATCGGCCGCGGCGACTCCGCGGTGAGGGTGACCGGAGGAGCTCCGACGACGCTCAAGACGCTGCGGGAGTCGATCCACGTCATCCGCGAGCTCGCCAACAGCCGTCCGGTCGAGTACAACGGCCAGACGCTGCAGTTCCCGTGGAGCCGGGGCTCGTCCCTGGAGATGTGGGTGGCCGCCTACGGCCCGCTCGCCCTGAAGCTCGCGGGCGAGGTCGGCGACGGCTTCATCCTGCAGCTGGCCGACGTGGACATCGCGCGCTGGATGATCGGCGCCGTCAAGGAGGCGGCGGCGAACGCCGGCCGGGATCCCGAGTCGCTGCAGTTCTGCGTCGCGGCGCCGATGTACATCGGCACCGACCGGGAGCACATGCGCGACCAGTGCCGCTGGTTCGGTGGGATGGTCGGCAACCACGTGGCCGACATCGTGGGCCGCTACGGTGCCTCCGGAGCGGTGCCGCAGGCGCTGACGGACTACATCGCCGGGCGCGAGGGCTACGACTACAACGAGCACGGCCGCGCGGGCAACAGCCACACCGCCTTCGTGCCGGACGAGATCGTGGAGCGCTTCTGCGTGCTGGGCACGGCGGACGAGCACATCGAGAAGCTCCGGGCGCTCGCCGACATCGGCGTGACGCAGTTCGCGGGATACCTCCAGCACGACAACAAGGAGGAGACGCTGCGCGTGTACGGCGAGCGGGTCATCCCGGAGCTGCGCGAGCACATCGTGGCCCGCGCATGAGACCGGCCCTCGCGCGCGGGCTCGTGCTCGGCGCCGGCGGGCTCCTCCTGCTCGCGCTCGTGTGGGAGGGCTGGAAGGCGCTCGGGCCCGAGGCCGGGGTGGTCGTCGGAGGAGTCACGGTGCTCCCGCGCACGAGCGCCATCGCGATGCCCCACCTCTGGGAGATCGCGGCCCGGCTCGGCGAGCCGGTCACCGGAGCGCGGAACGCCCCGGCGCTCTGGTCGGCCGTCCTGGGGGCGAGTGCCTTCTCGCTCGGGATCGCCGCGGTCGGCTGGGTCGTCGGCACCGTCGTCGGACTGCTCCTGGCTCTCCTGATGCAGCGGTTCCGCACGGCGGAGTCGGCGGTGCTGCCCTGGATCGTGCTGAGCCAGACGGTGCCCCTGATCGCGATCGCCCCACTGGTGCGGCGCTGGGGGTCGCAGCTCGAGCTCGGACCGGTGACCTGGGAGAACTGGATGTCGGTGGCCCTGATCGCCTCCTACCTCGCGTTCTTCCCCGTCTCGATCGGGGCGCTCCGCGGGCTCGGCTCGCCGACGGCCCACCAGGTCGAGCTGATGCACGTCTACGGCGTCGGCTGGTGGAAGACGCTGGTGCGCCTGAGGCTCCCGGCGAGCGTGCCCTACCTGCTGCCGGCCCTCCGGCTCGGAGCGGTCAGCGCCGTCGTCGGCACGATCGTCGCCGAGGTCTCGATCGGCCTGCGCGGCGGGATCGGCCGCATGATCATCGAGTTCGCCTCCGCTGCCGGAGGCGACCCCGCCAAGCCCTGGGCGCCGATCCTCGGGGCGGTGCTGGTGGGCCTCGCGGCCGCCGGCGCCGTCGCTCTGCTCGGCACCCTCCTCCGTCCGTACCGCCGAGGGGAGCAGCCCGCATGAGCCCTGCAGGATCCGCGGTCGTCGTCGACTCCGTCACGAGGACCTTCACCACCGCCCGCGCCGCGAGCGTCACGGCGCTCCAGGACGTCTCGCTCGAGGTGGCCGCGGGGGAGTTCGTCTCGCTGATCGGCCCGTCCGGCTGCGGCAAGTCGACGCTGCTGCGGCTGATCGCCGACCTCGACGAGCCGGACTCCGGCTCGATCGCCGTGTTCGGCAAGACGGCCCGGCAGGCGAGGCTCGACCAGGACTACGGGATCGCGTTCCAGCAGGCAGGCCTCCTGCCGTGGCGCACGATCCGGGCGAACATCGCCCTGCCGCTGGAGCTGCACGGCGTCGCCGCGACCGCCCG
This sequence comes from Rathayibacter sp. AY1B4, assembly GCF_002932815.1. Classification (NCBI taxonomy): domain Bacteria; kingdom Bacillati; phylum Actinomycetota; class Actinomycetes; order Micrococcales; family Microbacteriaceae; genus Rathayibacter; species Rathayibacter sp. AY1B4. The sequence continues at coordinate 67,605 of NZ_PSWN01000001.1, forward strand.
GCGCTCGCGCGTCGACGAGCTGCTGGCGCTGGTCGGGCTCGGCGACTTCGCCGACTCCTACCCGGACCAGCTCTCCGGCGGGATGCAGCAGCGCGTCGCCATCGCGCGGGCGCTCGCCGAGAGCCCGCGCCTGCTCCTCATGGACGAGCCGTTCGGGGCGCTCGACGAGATGACCCGCGAGCGGATGCAGACGGAGCTGCTGCGGATCCGGCGCGAGACCGGCGCCGCCGTTGTCTTCGTCACCCACTCGATCCCGGAGGCGGTGTTCCTCTCGGACCGCGTCGTGGTGATGTCGCCGCGGCCGGGCAGGATCCGCGACGTCCTCCCGGTCGGACTCCCCGGAGCATCCGAGCGCGACGCGGCGGTCAGGGAGGACACGGCGTTCTTCCGCGACGTGAGCGCCGTGCGCGAGCTGCTGCACGGCGATCCCGCCGCCGTGCCGCGCGGAGTGGAGAACCGGTGAGCACGACGGCGCTGGCGCGCAGCGTGCTCGCGCCGCTCGTGCTCGGGATCGCCGCGGTCCTGCTCTGGCAGGCCGGGGTCACCGCTCTGGCGATCCAGCCGTTCGTGCTCCCGTCGCCGCTGGCGATCGGACAGGAGTTCGCCGCGAACCTCGGCTCCGTCGCCGAGGGCAGCGCGGTGACCGGCCGCAACGCGCTGGTCGGCCTGCTGGTCGGCGCGGTGCTGGCGGTCGTGGTCGCCGGGCTCTCGGCGCTCGCGCGGGTCTTCGACGGACTGGTCGCGCCGATCGTGGCCGCGGCCGCCGTCGTGCCGATCGTCGCCCTCGCTCCGGTGCTCTACACGATGTTCGGAGCGAACGCCGAGACCGCGAGGCAGCTCGTCGCGGCGCTCGCCGTGTTCGTGCCGGTGTACGTGACGACGCTGCGCGGGCTGCGGCAGGCCGCTCCGGTGCACCGCGACCTGCTGAAGGCCTACGCGGCGACCCCCTGGCAGACCGCCCGCACGATCACGCTGCCGGGAGCAGTGCCCTACGTCTTCACAGGGCTGCGCATCGCCTCCTCGCTCGCGGTGATCTCGGCGCTGGTCGCCGAGTACTTCGGCGGACCCGTGGGCGGGCTCGGCAAGTCGATCACGACGGCGGCCTCGGGCAGCGACTACGCGCTCGCCTACGCCTACGTCCTGGGCGCTGTGCTCGTCGGCCTCGCGTTCTACTGCGTGACGGCCGCGCTCGAGGCGTTCGCGCTGCGCCGCGGCCGGCTGCGCTGAGCGCGGCGCCGCGCGTCCCCGCACCCTCCTCGATCCTCCCGATTCCCGATTCCCGACTCCACCCGACGCACCATCCGCACCGCCCGCATCATCAGCGCCACCTGCACCACAGCACCACCTGCACCGCCGCACCACGGGGCGCGCCGCACCGGCGACCCCGCAGACCGCACCAGGAGGACCCGTGACCAGACGCACCCGCATCACCCTGACGACGACCGCCGCCTTCGCGGCCGTGGGCCTCGCGCTCACCGGCTGCAGCGCCTCCGGCGGCTCCGACCCGGGGTCGGACTCCGGCTCCGGCGGCCTCACGCCGGTCACCCTGCAGCTGCAGTGGGTGGCCCAGGCGCAGTTCGCCGGGTACTACGCCGCGCTCGACCAGGGCTACTACGAGGACGAGGGCCTCGACGTGACGATCGCCGAGGGAGGCGGCGACATCGTCCCCCAGGACGTGCTCGCCTCGGGCGACGCGGACTACGCCATCTCCTGGGTGCCCAAGGTCCTCGGCTCGATCGAGCAGGGGGCCGGGATCACCGACGTCGCGCAGATCTTCGAGCGCAGCGCCACCACGCAGATCTCCTTCAAGGACAAGGGGATCACCTCGCCCGCCGACCTCGCCGGGAAGAGCGTGGGCAGCTGGGGCTACGGCAACGAGTGGGAGCTGTTCGCCGGCATGCAGAAGGACGGCGTCTCCCTCGACGACATCTCGCTGGTGCAGCAGCAGTTCGACATGAACGGCTTCCTCGCGGGCGACATCGACGCGGCCCAGGCGATGACCTACAACGAGTACGCCCAGGTCCTCGAGACCGTGAACCCCGCCACAGGCGAGCTGTACCAGCCGGACGACCTGAACGTCATCAGCTGGAACGACATCGGGACCGCGATGCTCCAGGACGCGATCTGGGCGGACGCGGGCAGGCTCGCCGACGACGACGCGTACGCCGAGCAGACGGTCGCCTTCATCAAGGCCTCGATCAAGGGCTGGATCTTCGCGAAGGACGACCCGCAGGCGGCGGCCGACATCGTCACCGCGGCCGGATCCACGCTCGGCACCAGCCACCAGCTCTGGATGACCAACGAGGTCAACAAGCTGATCTGGCCCTCGACGAGCGGCGTCGGGATGATCGACGAGGCCGCGTGGCAGCAGACGGTCGACATCGCGAAGGAGACGGAGAACGAGACGGGCGCGACGATCATCAGCGCGGACCCGCCCGCCACCGCCTACTCGAACGAGTACGTCGAGAAGGCGCTCGCGGAGCTCGCCGACGAGGGAGTGGACACGAGCGGTGCCGACTACGCGCCGATCGACGTGACGCTGGAGGCCGGCGGCGCCTGAGCCCGGACTCCGCCCCTCCCGGCTTCTCCCGGCCCCTCCGGCCCCGGAGGGGGCCGGGAGGGGTAGGCTGGACCCTCGTGACTACTTTCAAGAAGACGCCGTTCACCGTGAACGTGCGCGACCTCGTGAGGCGACCGGGCGAGATGCGCGAGCACCGCCTCGAGCTCGAGGCGCCGGAGCAGTTCGGCGAGGGGATCGTCGCGGTCCGCAAGGGATCGGCCGTCGATCTCGACGTCCGGCTCGAGTCCGTGCACGAGGGGATCCTGGCCAGTGTCGAGGTGTCGGCGAGGGCCGACGGCGAGTGCAGCCGGTGCCTGACCGACATCTCCCTGCCTGTCGATGTCGAGTTCCAGGAACTTTTCGCGTACTCTTCTGACGAAGCTTTCGACTATGAGGTTCACGACGACCACGTGGATCTTGAACCTCTGGTCAGGGATGCGGTGGTTCTGTCGCTGCCGTTCCAGCCGGTCTGCCGGCCGGACTGTCCGGGCCTCGACCCCGTCACGGGGGAGCGGCTGGCCGATTCCTCCACGCCCGAACCCGAGGCGCCGCGCGACTCCCGGTGGGCCGCGCTCGCAGGGTTGAGCGAGGGGGACGGCGGGGCCGCAGCGCCCGGAGCTTCCACCGACAGAGCTTCCGCAGACAGCGGTGAGGGCGCGACCGCCCGCACCGAATCCGACTAGAGGTAGAGAAGAGAGAATCATGGCTGTTCCCAAGAGGAAGAAGTCCCGCGCGAACACCCACGCCCGTCGTTCGCAGTGGAAGGCCGAGGTCCCCACCCTCGTCAAGACCATCGAGAACGGCAAGGTCGTCTACAGCCTTCCCCACCGCGCCAAGGTCGTCGAGGACTCCGCGGGCACCGCGCTGTTCCTCGAGTACAAGGGCCGCAAGGTCGCCGACGTCTGATCCCGCTCCTGGTCCGCACGGCGCGGGGCGCACCGCCCCTCGACGAACGGACCGCGGTCCATCGTGAACCAGACCTCCGCACGACCCTCCAGCGACGACCGGTCGCGTCTGGAGGCCACGCTCGGCGTGAGCCTCGACGGTGAGCTCTTCGAGCTCGCCCTGACGCACCGGTCGTTCGCTTTCGAGCACGGCGGCATCCCGCACAACGAGCGCCTCGAGTTCCTCGGCGACTCGATCCTCGGGCAGGCCGTGACCGTCATGCTCTACACCGAGTACCCCGCCCTCAGCGAGGGCGACCTGGCCAAGCGCCGGGCGAGCCTCGTCTCGACCGTCGCGCTCGCCGAGATCGCCCGCGGCATCGGCCTGGGCGAGTTCCTCCGCCTCGGACGCGGCGAGGAGCTGACCGGCGGCCGCGACAAGGCGTCGATCCTCGCCGACACCGTCGAGGCCATCATCGGCGCCGTCTACCTGGGCACCGGTCCCGACGCGGCCCGCGACCTGGTGCTGCGCCTGATCGCCCCTCTGCGGGCCGATCCGCTCCGCTTCGGCGTCTCGATGGATCCGAAGACGAGCTTGCAGGAGGCGGCCGCCGAGCGCGGTGCGCCGGCCCCGCGCTACGAGATCGCCGCCACCGGCCCCGACCACAACAAGGTGTTCGTCGCCACCGTGATCGTCGGCGGACTCGTCACGGCCCGCGGCGAGGGGACGAGCAAGAAGGCGGCCGAGATGGCCGCCGCGCTCGACGCGTGGACGCGTCTGGCGGCCCCCGGCGCACCCGCCGCTCCCGCGGTCTCGGACTGACCGTGCCCGAGCTGCCCGAGGTCGAGGTGGTGCGGGCGGGTCTCGCTCCCGCGGTCACCGGCTCGCTGGTGACCGGCGTCGAGATCGTCGACGAGCGCTCGCTGAAGCGGCACGTGCATCCGCACGGGACCTTCGAGCGCCTGCTCGTCGGGCGCCGGCTCGAAGCGGCGGTGCGGCGCGGGAAGTTCCTCTGGCTGCCCGCGGGCCGCGACGAAGCGCTGCTGGTGCACCTCGGCATGAGCGGTCAGGTGCTGCTGCGCACGGCGGATGCGGCGCTGCCGCGGCTGGCGCGCATCCGGATCGGGATCGAGCACCCCGAGCACGGCGAGCTCGCCCTGCACTTCGTCGACCAGCGGATCTTCGGCTCGATGGCGGTCGACGCTCTGGTGCCGACCCCGGACGGAGCGCCGGGCGGCTACGCGGGCGAGGAGGCCCGCGGAGGCGGCTGGCTGCGCGCCGTGCCCTCGCAGGTCGCGCACATCGCCCGCGATCCGCTCGACCCCTCCTTCGACCTGGGCTCGGTCGTCGCATCGCTGGCGAGGAGGAGCAGCGGGATCAAGCGGGCGCTGCTCGACCAGACGCTCGTGAGCGGCATCGGGAACATCTACGCGGACGAGTCGCTGTGGGCGGCGGAGCTGCACCCGGAGCGGCCGAGCTCGTCGCTCGGCGAGGCGCGCATCCGCCGCCTCTTCGCCGAGGTCCGCTCGGTGCTCGAGCGGGCGCTGGCCGAGGGCGGCACCAGCTTCGATGCGCAGTACGTGAACGTGAACGGTGCCTCCGGCTACTTCTCGCACAGCCTGCACGCCTACGGGCAGACGGGGAAGCCGTGCGCCCGGTGCGGCGCGGCGATCGTGCGGGTGCCGTTCATGAACCGCTCCTCGCACCTCTGCCCGCACTGCCAGCAACTGCCGCGCTGACGCGCCGGGAGGCGCCGCCTCAGGCGGCGGCGTCGGCGGGCGCCGGAGCGTACCGGGAGTGGACGACGAGCTCGCCCAGCAGCGTCGCGACGAGCGTGATGACCGCGGCGATCGCCAGGCCGAGCCAGAGTCCGACCAGCAGGGCGAGCGCGCCGACTCCGGCACCCGCGGCGATCAGGACGATCGCCGCCGCGCGGCGGAACCACGGCTGACCGGAGCCTCCCGCCAGGCGGGAGTCCGCGGCGAGGCCGGTGATCGTCGAGGTCACGACGACCGTCGTGACGTCCTTGACGGCGAGGTGGCGGGCGGTCGCGGCCTGGAGGCCCATCGCCCCGCCCAGCACGCCGGTGACGGTGAAGGCGAGCGGCTCGGGGTGCTCAGGCACGACCGCGAGCACGATCGCCAGGACGCCGAGCAGGATGCCGACCACCGCGAAGAGCCAGGTCGAGCGCGAGGTCCAGCCCTTCTTCACCGGGCGGAGCACCCGGCCGCCGATCACGGCGCCGATCATGAAGGCGCCCAGCGCGATCAGGGGCCCGACCACGGGCAGGTCGGCCGCGCCGGAGAGGGCCATGCCGAGGATGACGACGTTGCCGGTCATGTTGCCGGCGAAGACGCGGTCGAGCCCGAGGTACCCGACGGCGTCGATGATGCCGGTCGAGAAGGTGAGGGCGAGCATCAGGCCGAGGGTCGCGCCCTCGGAGCGGGTGCGCAGGCGTCGGAACACGGGAGTCCTGTCGTCGGGGGCGGGTCTGGAGAATCGTGGCACACGCGTGCACATGCTCGAAACACGGCGCGGTTAGGGTCGGACGGCGCGGACGGGCCGCGCGGGAGGCGGACGCGCATGCGGTGGACGGAGTGGGCGGTGCAGCCCGGTGAGGGAGTGCCGCCGGGGGTCGACTACCTGCCGGCCGAGCCGGGGTCGGTGCTGTGGGGGCGCCTGCCGTGCGCGGCGGACGCGCCCGTGCTCACCGTCGACTCGGGGGCCGAGGTCGTCATCGACACGCTCAGCCACGAGGGCGTGCTGGAGGATCAGGGCCGCGATCCGGTCGCCTACTTCGGCCGCCACGGAGTCGCTCCGGAGGGGGTGCTGCGCGACGCGGTCGCGCTCGCCGCGGACGGGCCGTTCCGCGACGGCGAGACGGACGGGCCGCACGTGGTCACGGGGCCGATCGCCGTCCGGGGAGCGCTGCCGGGGGACCTGCTCCGGATGACCCTCCTCGAGGCCGAGCCGCGCGTGCCGTACGGAGTCGTCTCGAACCGGCACGGCCGCGGGGCGCTGCCGGGCGAGTACCCGCTGCAGGAGGGGCCGTTCAGCGTCTTCGCGCGCGTCGACGAGGACGCGCAGGGCGGTCTCCGCGGCGTCATCCCGCTGGTGCCGGGAGGAGAGCGGGCCGCCCGGTTCCCGCTCCGGCCGTTCCTCGGGATCATGGGCGTCGCCGTCGCAGGGGAAGAGCGCCCGCACTCGGTGCCGCCCGGTGCGCACGGGGGCAACATCGACATCGCACTGCTGACCGCCGGAACCAGCCTCTACCTTCCCGTGCAGGTCCCGGGCGCGCTCGCGTACGTCGGCGATCCCCACTTCGCGCAGGGCGACGGCGAGGTGGCGCTGACGGCGATGGAGGCGAGCCTGCGCGTCCGGGTGCGCCTGGAGGTCGTCCCGCGCGCCGAGGCGCTCGCGGCGTTCGGGAAGCTGCTCGGGCCGATGGGGGAGACCGGCGAGTTCCTCGTGCCCACCGGGATGGACGAGGACCTGGACGTCGCCGTGCAGAAGTGCGTTCGCGCGGCCATCGCGCTGCTGGCGGCCCGCTACGGGATGGACCCGGCTCACGCCTACGCCTACCTCAGCGCGGCGACCGACTTCGACATCTCGCAGGTCGTCGACCTGGTGAAGGGCGTGCACGCCCGCGTCCGGACGGCCGACTTCGATGACTGACCCGCGGGTGACGACGCTCGAGGGCGACCTGCCGGACGGGCTGGTGGACGCGGTCCTGGCGTACGAGGCGGCGCTCGGGGCTGACGACGTCGCGGCGCTCGCCGACGCGTTCGTGGACGCGCCGACGACGCTCCGGGGCGACGCCTCCGGACTGCTCGTCGGCCACGCGGTGATCACCGGCTTCCGGGGTCGTCGCGGCGGGGCGCCGGTGCGGGAGCTGGTGGAGCTGCACGTCAGGGCGGTCGATGCGGGCACGGCGCTCGTGGTGAGCGTGAACGCTCCGGCCCGTGGCGGGCGCGGGCTCGTCACGCAGCTGTGGTCGCGCGAGGGCGGGACCTGGCGGGTGCGCGCCGCGCAGGTGCAGGCGCCCTCGCCCGCGCTGGACCCCCGTGTCTGGCGGGCCGTCGGCGCGCCGCTCGTGCCGGCCGCCGGCTCCGGGACCCTCGACGGACTGGACGTCGCGGTCAAGGACCTCTTCGCGATCGAGGGCCAGCGGATCGGCGCGGGAGTGCCGGCCCGCCTCGCTTCCGCGCCGATCGAGGCGGCGACCGCTCCGGCCGTCGCGCAGCTGCTCGCAGCGGGAGCGTCGGTGCGCGGGATCGCTCAGACCGACGAGTTCGCGTACAGCATCGCCGGCCGGAACTCCGGCTACGGGACGCCGCCCAATCCAGCCGTGCCCGGAGCGATCCCGGGCGGATCGTCGAGCGGACCGGCGACTGCCGTGTCGCTCGGGCAGGCCGCCGTCGGGCTGGCGACCGACACCGCGGGATCGATCCGGGTACCCGCCTCCTATCAGGGCCTGTGGGGGCTGAGGACGACCCACGGTGCGGTGCCCGTCGAGGGGCTGCTGCCGCTGGCGCCGAGCTTCGACACCGTCGGGTGGCTGACGCGGGACCTCGGCACGCTGAGGCGGGTGGCCGAGGTCTGCCTGCCGTCCGGCTCGCCGGTGCGGAGTCTCGCGGTGGCGCCGGCACTGCTGGGCGGAGTGGACGCGGCCGTCCGGGCGGCGTTCGGATCGGCCGTCGAGAGGATGAGCACCGACGAGGTCGAGCTGCCCCCCGTGGCGGAGATGCTCGAGGCGTTCCGGCTCGTGCAGGCGGCGGAGGCGTGGCGGTCGAGCGGCTCGTGGGTCGCGGCGCATCCGGGAGTGCTGGCGGCGGACGTGCAGGCGCGCTTCGACGCGGCCTCGCTCGTCGACGAGCAGGAGGAGACGGCCGCGCGGGCGCGGGTCGCGGGGTTCCGGGAGGCGCTCGACCGTGCGCTCGAGGGGCGAGTGCTCCTCCTGCCTTCGACGTCGTCGGTGGCGCCGGCCCTCGATGCGTCGGCCGAGGCGATCGACGCGGCGCGGACGGCGACGCTCGGCCTGACCTGCGTCGCCGGGATCGGCGGGTATCCGGCGCTGTCGGTGCCGCGATCGAGTGTCGGCGGCGCTCCGGTGGGGCTCTGCCTGGTGGGACCGCGGGGGTCGGATCTCGCGCTGCTGGAGCTGGCCGGCACGCTCTGAGGGGGGCCACGCCCGGAGCTCGTTCTCTCCCTCGTCGTGAATCGAGGCGGACGCCGTGACCCGCTCTCCCGCTCGCCGCCTCTCTCTTTCTCTTTCTCTTTCTCTTTCTCTTTCTTTTTCTTTTTCTCTCCCTCCGTCCCTCCGTCCCTCCGTCCCTCCGTCCCTCGTCGTGGATCCGAGGCGGAAGCTGCGCCGTCGTGGCCGAGTCGCTGCGCTGACCGCTGTCCTCGAGTGCGATCTCAGCGGTGAGCAGGGGCGCCGAGCCCGGAGGGTGGAACGAGCCCGGGTGCAGCGAGTGCGGGCTCGGTCGACCGGTTCGTCGGCGGGCGCGTCGGACGACCGTCTTCCACGGCTCGGCCCTCGGCTGAGACAGGCCGGTGGATCGGACCCGCGCGGCGCGAGCGGGCGTGCACGAGCACGCCCGCTGGAGCACGCGCTGGAGCATGCCCGCAGGAGCGCGGCTCCTTCCGCCGTCAGAACGGTGGCGGCGCATCGCTGAAGCTCGGCCTGCGCCGCGGCGGGGCTGGCGGCGCGGGCGGATCGGGTGGACGGGTGACCACGCGGCGGCCCGTGGGGGTGGTCCAGTCGGCCGATCCGTCGGGGTGGAGCGTGTAGGTCCAGCGGTCGCCGTGGCGGACGTGGTGGTGGGCGACGCAGAGCGACGCCAGGTTGTCGAGGGCGGTGGCGCCTCCGTGACGCCACTCGAGCGTGTGGTCGGCCTCGGCGGTCGCCGCGGGCCGGGTGCAGCCGGGGAAGCGGCATGTCCGGTCGCGCAGCTGGAGGGCGAGGCGCATCCGCGGGGGAGGGAGGCGGTGCGTGCGTCCGACGGAGACCACGGCGCCCGTGCTCGGATGGGTGAGCACCGGGGTGACGGCCGAGTCGGCTCCAAGGAGCTCGCGCGCGACGCCGGCCGGGATGAGGCCGTAGCCGTCCAGTTCCGCGGGGGTCTCGTCCTGCCCGGCCGCGGTGCTCGCGGCGAGGGTCAGACGCACCTCGGCCCGGATGCCGCGAGCGGACGTGCGCGGACGCTCGTCGCCCGGCGCCGTGCCGGACACGTCGCCGTCGCAGAGCAGGTCGACCAGGGCGTCGGCCCGCAGCTGCGCGAGCGTGCGCTCCTCCGCTGCACCGCTCCCGTCGCCGTTCCCGTCGCGGAGGGTGCGGGCGATCCGGTCGAGCCGCGCGAGCGCACCGAAAGCGGCCGGAGCGGGGAGGGTCGCGCAGAGCGTGGCCATGCCGTCCTGCTCGGGCGAGACCCGGACAGACCGGTCCTCCCGAGCGCGGGCGTGCCGGTCGGCCAGAGGACTCTCGTGGAGTTCGTCCCGCAGCCGGGCGAGGCATCGCCGCAGCTGGGTCGGCGTCATCGAGGCGGCCAGTCCCGCGGCGCGCTCGTCGAACTCCGGGAGGGTGGCCGGCGGCAGGGTGGCCGCGACTCCGCAGATGATCTGCCCCGCCTCCCAGCGCAACCGCGCCTCGGCCAGCGCGGCGCGCGTGCAGGGCAGGTGGTCGACCAGCAGGCGGGCGTGCTCGAGCTCGCGCGCGGCCACACGCTCGGACACGGCGAGTGCGACGGCGAGCTCGGCCCGGACGGAGCGCTCCACGAGGTCGCGCGACTCGGCGGGAGACCCGCCGCGGGCGAACCCCTCCGGGCGACGCAGAGCAGCCGTGTACGCCTCGTGCAGCGCCTCGGCGGAGGCGAGGTGGAGCGGAGCCGCCGAGCGGGCGAGCAGCGCCGCGCGGTCGCCGAGGGCGCGGACCTCCTCGAGTCCCTGCCGCATCCCGACCGCCATACCCGTATTGAACCAGTGACCACCGACACGCGGGCCGCAGGTGCGTCCGATCGGGAGGACCCGCTCGCCGGACGGCCCTGTGGAGGAGGCTCGCCGCACCAGCGGACGTCGAGCCGGTTCCGATCAACCGGATCAGGACGATCCGCACAGGACCGACGTCGCCGTCAGCAGGACCACGAGGACGCCGATGACGACGAGGAGAGCTCCGCCCGCGGCCGTCAGGAACGGCGACTGCCCCGAAGGCCGGGCCCGTTGCCCGTGCTTCCGCAGCTGATCTCGGGCCCGCGCAGAGATCCGCTCGCTCTGAGTGATGAACACCACACCGAAGATGATCGCGATCGACGCCTAGGTGAGGGCGACGATCCGGTCCTCGATCACCGTCCGGAGGCCCTTCCCTCCATCACGGCCCTCCTGCCGACCAGCGTCTCGCGACCCTCCCCGACGACCCCCGCCACACCGCGAAACACCGGCGAAACGTCCGTCGCATAGGCTCTCCGGGTGAAACGACTGTTTCTCTCCCGCTCGTGAAGAGGTGGCCCATGACCGCGCCCGCACCGTTCCTCCCCGTCGATCCGCCGCCGCGCCTGCTGATGGGGCCGGGCCCGATCAACGCGGATCCGCGCGTCCTGCGTGCGATGTCGGCGCAGCTGGTCGGGCAGTACGACCCGTTCATGACGGCGACGATGACGGAGACGCAGGAGCTGTACCGGCAGGTATTCCGCACCCGCAACGAGAAGACGATGCTCGTCGACGGCACGAGCCGTGCGGGCATCGAGGCGGCGCTGGTCTCGATGCTGGAGCCGGGCGACCGCGTGCTCGTGCCGGTCTTCGGGCGGTTCGGGCACCTCCTCCGGGAGATCGCGGAGCGCTGCGGCGCGGAGGTGCACGTGATCGAGGCCGAGTGGGGGCAGGTCTTCCCCGTCTCGGCGATCGCCGAGGCCCTGGCCCGGGTGAAGCCGAAGATGCTGGCCGTGGTCCACGGCGACACGTCGACCACCATGGCGCAGCCGCTGGAGGAGCTCGGCGCCCTCTGCGAGAAGCACGGCGCCCTCTTCTACACCGACGTCACCGCCTCCCTCGCGGGCAACGCCTTCGCGACCGACGAGCTCGGGCTCGACGCGGTCACCGCGGGGCTCCAGAAGTGCCTGGGCGGCCCGTCCGGATCGGCTCCCGTCACCTTCTCGGAGAAGGCCGTCGCGGTGATCGAGTCGCGCAAAAGCATCGAGGCGGGGATCCGCGACGAGGGCGACACCGTCAGCGCCCGCCGCGTCCGCTCCAACTACTTCGATCTCGGCATGGTCTTCGACTACTGGGGGCCGCGCCGCCTCAACCACCACACCGAGGCGACCACGATGCTCTATGGCGCGCGCGAGTGCGCCCGCATCGTCGTCGAGGAGGGCCTGGACGAGACGGTCGCCCGCCACGCGCTGCACGGGTCGGCGATGCTCGCCGGAGTCCGCGGCCTCGACCTCGAGGTGTTCGGCGACGTCGGGCACAAGATGACGAACGTCGTCGCGGTGCGCATCCCGCAGGGCGTGAACGGTGACGCGGTGCGCGGGGAGATGCTCGCCGACTTCGGCATCGAGATCGGCACGTCCTTCGGGCCGCTGCACGGGAAGGTCTGGCGCATCGGCACGATGGGCTACAACGCCCGGACGGACGCGGTGCTGACCACCCTGGCGGCGCTGGAGGCGGTGCTGCGCCGCGCGGGCGCCTCCGTGCCGGTGGGCGGCGGAGTCGCGGGGGCCTACGAGGTCTACGGGGCGGCACGCGCATGACCGGCACCACCACGGACCCCGCCACCACGACCGCGCCCCCCGCCGCCACCGCCGCCCCCGCCCTCGACGCCGCCGCGATCATGGCCCGCTGCGACGAGCTCGCCGCGGTCTCCTCCAGCCGCGACGGCATCGAGCGGGTCTACCTCTCGCCCGAGCACGCCCGGGTGAACGCGATGGCCGCGCGCTGGATGACCGAGGCCGGCATGCGCACCTGGCAGGACGCGGCCGGCAACCAGTGCGGCCGCTACGAGGGCGCGACTCCGGGACTCCCGGCGCTCCTGCTCGGCTCCCACCTCGACACGGTCCCCGACGCTGGCCGCTACGACGGGATCCTCGGCGTGATGCTCGCGATCGCCGTGGTGTCGCGCCTGCACGGGGCGGGCCGGCGCCTGCCGTTCGCCGTCGAGGTCGTCGCGTTCGGCGACGAGGAGGGCACCCGCTTCGGCACGGCGCTCCTCGGCTCCCGCGCCCTCGCCGGCACCTGGGACGAGCACTGGTGGGAGCTCGAGGACGCCGACGGGACGACGCTCGTCGAGGCGTTCCACGAGTTCGGGCTGGACCCCTCGCGCATCCGCACCGCCGCGCGCGACGCGCAGGACGTTCTCGCCTACCTCGAGGCACACATCGAGCAGGGCCCCTACCTGGAGGAGGCTGACCGCGCCCTCGCCGTGGTCTCCTCGATCGCGGGCGCCCGCCGCTTCGCACTCACCCTCACCGGCAAGGCCGGGCACGCGGGCGGGGTCCCGCTCGACCGCCGCCGCGACGCGCTCACCGGGGCGGCCGAGGCCGTGCTCGCGGTGGAGCGCATCGCGCGGGAGCAGGGCGTGATCGCCACGGTCGGCCGGCTCGAGACCTTCCCGGGCGCGGTCAACGTCATCCCCGGCCGGGTCGAGTTCAGCCTCGACCTCCGCGCCGAGACCGACGCCCAGCGCGACGCGGCGTGGGACGCCATCGAGCACGCGATGTCGGAGTCGGCGTCGCGCCGCCGTCTCGCGCTGACGGTGGAGGAGACCCATTCGGCCCCCGCGGTCGTCGCCTCCTCTCGGCTGCAGGACGTCGTGCGGGCGGGCATCCGCGCGACCGGGGACGCGGAGCCGATGGTGCTGTTCTCCAAGGCCGGCCACGACGCGATGGCGGTCGCCGACCTCGCCGAGTACGCGATGCTCTTCCTCCGCTGCGAGGGCGGCGTCAGCCACCACCCGGACGAGAACGTGACCGAGGCCGACGTCGCGACCGCGCTCGACGCGTTCGAAGCGGCCGTGCTGGCGCTCGCCGACGGGACGCCGACCGCGTGACTCCCGCCCCGGCCCCCTCGCCGAGCATCGGCCACCGCATCGATGCCGGCTACGCCGCGCTGTCGCGGCAGGAGCAGCGGGCGGCCGACTTCATCCTCGACCACCTCGGCGACCTGGCCGTCTACACGGCGACCGAGCTCGCCCAGCACAGCGGAGTGTCCAAGGCCACGGTCTCGCGGCTGTTCCGCCGCCTGGGGTTCTCGAACTCGCAGGAGGTGCGCGAGCACGCCCGGGCGCTGCGGTCCTCCGGTGTGCCGGTCGGTCCCGCGCAGGGACAGGGGGATCCGCTCGCCGCGCACCTCGAGAGCGAGCGGGCGAACCTGGCCCGGCTGGCCGCCGCGTTCGGCGACGGGCGGCTGGAGGAGGCGGTGCGGCTGATCGCGGGAGCGCGCGAGGTCGTCGTGATCGGACTGCGCAACAGCTACCCGGTGGCGCTGCACCTGCGCCAGCAGCTCGCGCAGGCGCGCGGACGCGTCCGGATCGCCCCGCAGCCCGGCCAGTCGCTCAGTGAGGAGCTCGAGGGGCTCGGGGCCGAGGACGTCGTGGTGCTGGTCGGCTTCCGCCGCCGCCCCGCCTCCTTCGCCGCCCTGATCGGGACGCTCGCCGCGCGCGAGGTGCCCGTGGTGCTCCTCGCGGATCCGCCCGCCCGGCGCTACGCGGAGCACGCGGCGGTCTGGCTGGAGTGCCCGGTCGACAGCGGCACGGCGCTGGACAGCTACGCGGCGGCGATGAGCGCGGTCGCGCTCGTGGCGTCCGGAGTGCTCGGCGCGTCCCCGAGGGAGTCGCGCGAGCGGATCGCCGGGATCAGCACGGCCTACGCGGAGCTCGCCGAGCTGGAGGACCGGCCGTGAGCGAGGCGGCGGAGCTGATCCGCGCGCACGCCAAGGACCCCGTCGGCCAGGCCGATCCGACTCCGGCCCTCGGCCGTGCCGAGCTGATCACCCCCACCTGCGGCGACCGGATCGAGCTGCGCGTCGACGGCGGTGCGGAGCAGGTGCGCCTCGCCTGGAGCGGGCGGGGGTGCGAGGTCTCGCGGGGATCCGCGTCGCTGCTCGTGGACGGTCTCGACGGGCTGCCGGCGTCGGACGTGCGGGAGCGGATCGACGCGTTCCTCGCGGCGATGGCGCACCGGGAGGGTGCACTCGCCGGCGAGGAGCAGGCGCTGCTCGCGGTGGCGGGCAACCCCGTCCGCTCCGTCTGCGCGACGCTGGCCTGGCGGGCGCTGGCCGCCGCCCTCGACGACGCAGGCCTGGCGTGAACCGCTCAGTCCGGCCCGTCGCGGTCGGCTCCCGACCACAGATCGCCGCACTCCACCCCGCGCGCGCCCCTCGCGCGGAGCAGGTCGCGCGCGCCGGAATCGCCGTGCACGCCCTCGAGGAGCTCCGGCCAGTGGTCCCGTCCCAGCAGCACCGGATGACCGGGCCGACCGCGGAAGACCGCGCGGGCGAGCACGTCCGGCGCGACCGGCGCCTCCGCGAGCAGCCGGGCCCCCACGCTCGGCGGCTCCTCGGGCAGGTCGACCAGGGCGACCAGCGCGGCGACGCCCTCGGCCGCGGCGAGACCCGCGCGGAGCGACGCCGAGAGGCCGGTCTCCCACTCCGCCGCGACGACCACGTCCGCGGACGGCGGCACCAGGAGGCGCGCCCGTCCGGCCTCCGCGCCCAGGACCACGAGCACCCGCCCGCAGCCCACCGCGCGGAGCCTCTCGACGGCTCGCTCCACCCAGGGAACTCCCGCCGCGTCGCACCGCAGCGCCTTCGGGCCGCCCGCCCGTCGCCCCGCACCCGCCGCGAGCACCAGCCCGACGAGGTCCCGACTCCCGACCAGATCCATCCGACCATCGTGCCGCAGGCCGAGCCCCTGCTCCGCCGGACGAAGGAGACCGCATGACAGACATCCGATCCGAGACCGCCCGCGACGTGCTGCTCGCGTGCCTCGCCGTCCCGCGCTGGGCCGACGAGGTCGCCTCCGGCGCGCCCTACCCGTCGGCCGACGCGCTGGCCGACGCGGCCGAGCGGGCCGCGCGCACGCTCACCGAGGAGGAGGTGGAGGCGGCGCTGGCCGACCACCCCCGGATCGGCGAGCGGCACGCGGGCGCGGGGCGCTCCTCCGCGTTCTCGGCCGCGGAGCAGGCTGCGAGCCGCACGGGCGACGAGGAGCTGACCCGGCGGCTGCTGGCCGGCAACCGCGCCTACGAGGAGCGGTTCGGGCGCGTGTTCCTCCTCCGCGCGGCCGGCCGCGACCGGGCCGAGGTCGTCGCGGAGCTGGAGCGGAGGCTCGGGCTCGACGACGAGACGGAGGCCCGCATCGTCGCGGAGCAGCTGCGGGAGATCACGGTGCTGCGCGTCCGCGGCCTCGACGACGGGCGCCTCGTCCGGGCGGAGACCGCACGATGAGCGGGCACGCCAGCCGCGTCACCACCCACGTGCTCGACGCCGTCCGCGGCCGCCCCGCGCGCGGGGTCCCGGTGGCTCTCGACGCCCGTGTCGGCTCCGGCTGGGAGCGCCTCGCCGAGGCCCGCACCGACGACGACGGCCGCGTGGCGGCCTTCGGGCCGGAGCGCCTGGCCGCCGGGGTGCACCGGGTCGTCTTCGACACCGGCGCCTGGTTCGCCGCCTCGGGCACCGAGTCGTTCTACCCCGAGGTCGTCGTCGCCTTCCGCCTCGACGACGAGGAGGCGCACTTCCACATCCCGCTGCTGCTCAGCCCCTTCGCCTACTCGACCTACCGGGGCAGCTGATGCAGCTGCAGGACGTCCTCGACGCGCCGCAGCTGCGGCTGCGCGTGCTGGTCGCCGGCGACGGAGCGCTCGCGCGGCCGGTCGACGGCATCTTCACGACCGATCTCCTCGATCCGCGCCGCTACATCTCACGCGATCAGCTGGTGCTGACCGGTCTGGTCTGGCGTCGGGACGCCCAGGACAGCGCGGCCTTCGTCGCCGCGGTCGCGGACTCGGGTGCCAGCGCTCTGCTCGCCGGCGAGGGGCTGCTGGGCTTCGTGCCGGACGACCTCGTCGTCGCCTGCCGCGAGCACGACGTCCCGCTGATCGCCGTGCCGGCCGATGTGTCGTTCGGCGCGATCACGGCGCACCTGTCGAACGCCCTCGCAGGCGACCGCGTGGCCCGGCTGACGGCCGCCCTCGCCCGCCAGCGGGAGCTGCTGACCGAGGTCTACCGGGGGCAGCAGCTCGACGAGCTCGTCACGCGCACCTCGCGCGAGCTCGGACTCCCCGTGTCGGTGCTGACCGCCACCGGCCGGACCGCGGCCTCCGCCTCGCCCCTGGGCCTGGGGGAGATCGAGCGGGTCGTGCACGCGGCGCTCACGGCCCGGCGCAGCCCGGTCGTGGTCGCGGACGCCCGCGGCGGCGCCCTGTCGGTCCTCACCGTCGCCGGAGCGGGCGAGCACCGCGCCACCTCCTGGCTGGTCGTCGTCGGGGGCGACTGGAATGACTGGCCCGCCGCAGTACTCGACGCCGTGACGGAGCTCGCCGGAGTCGTGGGGGTCTACCGGCTGCAGCGGGAGGCGGCGCTCTCGGCCGACTCCGCTCTCGCCGACCGCCTGCTCGAGCTCGTGGAGGAGGACAGCGAGCAGCCCGAGGCCGCGGTGTACCTGCGGCAGCTCGGACTCGGCGGCGCCGGGCGGTGCGCCGTGGTCGCCGCCGAGTTCGAGGGCGACGCGCCCCCGGACCTGGCGCGCCGTGTCCTGGTCGACGCCGCCGCGCACCTGGGCCGCGCCGTGGTCGGACGCGACGCCCAGGGCTGCGCGGTGGCGGTGCTGCCCACCGAGGCGACCGATGCGATCCCCACCGGCGCGGATCCGCTCGCCGTCGTCACCTCGGCGCTGCGACGAGCGGGAGCCGCGTGGCCGGGCGCCGTGCTGCGCGTCGGGACGAGCGCCGCGACTCCGCTGCCCGCGCTCGGCGGCGCCGTCCGCTCGGCACGCTACGGGATGCTGCTGCCGGGCTCTCCGGGCGACGACGCTCCGGTGCGGGTCAGCGACTCCGGGGAGGTCACCTCCGCCGTGCAGCTGCTGAGCGCGGTCCCCGACCACCTGCGCTCGGTGTTCGTCGAGCTGGTGCTCGGGCGGCTCGTCGAGCACGACGCGCGCTACGGCTCGCAGCTGGTCGCCACGCTCGCGGCGTTCCTCGACTGCGGCGGCTCGTGGGTGCGCACGGCGGAGCAGACGCACCTGCACCTGAACACGGTGCGGTACCGCATCGCGCGGGTGGAGGAGCTGACGCAGCGCGACCTGTCGGACACCGCGGACCGCGCCGACCTGTTCCTGGCGCTGCGCCTGCGCTGACGGCCGGGTGCGCGCGGTCCGCACCGCGCCGCCCGGGCCGGCCCCGTCACTCCGGAGGCGCGATCCGCCTGCCCCGGACGTGCACCGCGGCGATCGCCGGCTCGCGCAGGGTCATCAGCAGGGCGAAGAGCAGCTGGGCCGTCGCCTCCTCCTCGTCGTCCGCGCGGATCCCGTGGGCGAGGACGTCGGCGAGCGGCTCCCACCGGTCGGGCTCGATGCGGAGGAAGTCCGCGTCCTTCCCGGGGTCGAGGCTGCCGAACCGCTCCTCCTGGTCGAGCGCCCGCGCGCCGGCGAGCGTCGCCGTGAACAGGAGCTCGGCCGGATGCAGGGCGACGGCCGCGTCGCCGGGCTCCGAGAGGTGCACCTTGAAGGCGTCGTTCGCCACTCGCGCCAGCAGCCACTCGTCGCCCGCGCCCACGTCCGTGCCGAGGGCGACGGTGACCCCCGAGGCGGCGGTCCGGCGCCAGGGCATGGTGCCGGAGCCGAGGAACTGCTGCGAGGTCGGGCAGTGGGCGATCGAGGTGCCGGTCTCCTCCATCCGGTGCAGCTCCGCGTCCTGGCAGTGCACGGCGTGGGCGAGGATCGTGCGCGGCCCGAGGAGGGAGGAGCCGCCGCGCGCGGAGCCGGGCAGGAAGAGCCCGTCGTAGGTGTCGAGGTAGCTGCGGGTGCCGTACGAGCCGAGCACGGCGGCGATCTCGCCGTCGCCGGGCCGGTCGTTCTCGTTGAGGTGGCTGTGCACGTAGACGCCGCGTCCGCGGACGTCGTCGTAGAGGTCGCCGAGCGCTCCGAGGGTCCGGGGAGTGACGGACAGCGAGAACCGCGGGACGATCGCGACCTGCAGGAGCGGGTCCCTCCCGTGCCAGCGGTCGATCTCCTCCGACGCGAGCGTCAGCGCCTCCTCCTCGGAGGTGATCAGGGGCGCCGCCGAGGCCGGGCCCGTGGTCTGGATCCCTCGCCCCGACACGATCCGCAGCCCCGCCTCGCGGGTGCGCTCGAAGAGGGCGTCCTGCGCGGCCGGGAACGCGGAGCCGAAGACCATCGCGGCGGTCGTGCCCGCGGCCACCCGCCGCCGGGTGAAGGCGCGCGCGACGACGTCGGCGAACTCCGGGTCGGCGAGCCGCGCCTCCGCGGGGAACACCGTCCGGTCGAGCCACTCGAGCAGCTGGCCGCCGCCGAAGCCGTCGGTCGAGAACGTCTGGGGGAAGTGCACGTGCGCGTCGACGAAGCCGGGCAGCAGGATCGACGCGGCGTCGCCGGAGACCGGCAGGAGCGCGAAGCGGTCCGGCAGCTCGCGGTACGGACCGACCCAGGCGATCGTGCCGTCGTCGTCCACAGCGAGAGCGCCGTCCGGGATCGACACCAGCGACTCCTGCGCGGTCGCGAGCGTCGCACCCCCGGCGACGTGCAGCACGTGCCCCCGGTGGACGCCCCCGGCGCCGGTCACACCAGGCTCGTGTAGGCGGTCCAGGCGGATCCTGCGGGCGGCGCGTCGTCGCGGGTGACGCTCGCCTGGATCAGCCCGTAGGGGCGGTCGGCGGCGTGGAAGACCTCGTTGTCGTTCTCGACGCCGAAGGGCGAGAGGTCGTAGACGAAGTGGTGCTTGTTCGGCGCGGAGAGACGGATCTCGACGATCTGCGGGTACTCCTCCAGGACCGCCTTCCCCATCTCGAAGAGCGTCTGCTGGAGGGCGAGGGAGTGCACGGTCGCGAAGCGGCTCGTCATGAGCGCCTTGACGCCCGTGTAGACCGCCTCCCAGTCCATCGCCGCGATCTCGTCCTCGCTCAGGGCGAAGCGCCACCTCGCGACCAGCGAGGTCGCCATCACCCGGTCGTTCGTCGGCTGCAGGACCGTGTACGGGTCGGTGAGGAAGCCGTGGAACTCGCTCCCCGTGGACTTCAGGATCGTGAGGTCCTTGAAGCCGCCGGTGATCCAGATCCGCCGCTCGTCGCCCGAGCCCTCGACCGTGACCGACGCGATCCGCGTCTCCTGGCCCTTCCGGACCCAGGTGTGGTCGTGCTCGCGCCCGTCCACCAGCACGCGCTCCCAGGCGAACTCCTCGATCTCGATGCGGGCGCCGTGGACGGGCTCGTAGCCGTCGACGAAGTGGCGGGCCAGCTCGAGGCCGTAGGGCTCGATCGAGCGCAGGCCCTTCTCCTTGGCGAAGGCGTACGCCGTCTGCTTCTGCGTGTCCGTGGGCAGGACGGCCGACTGGTCGCCCTCTCGGTGCGCGGCCTCGAAGTCGCCGCGGAGGGCCGTGGAGACGTTGACGTCGTGGATCTCGTGCCGCGGGGTCTCGCGGTAGATCCGCACGACGCGGTTCTCGGCCTTCCCGTACTGGTGGTCCCCGAGGATGATCGACATGTCCGCTCCTGTCCGTTCCGTGCGGCCGGGCCCGGTCACGCGGTGGTGACCGTCCTGCTCGCGGCTCCTGCGAGCCCGTCTGCCAGCCTCGCGCCTGCCGGGGGCTCCGCGCACCGGCGGAGCATCCCGAGGAGCCGCCGCCGGGACTCCGAGTCTTGTGCGATCCGCCCGCTCCGCGGCTCCGACCCGCCTCCGTTCACACGCTCGAAACCTGCCGATGACACGGCGGCGCTCGGCGTGAGCGGTCGAGCTCCCCGAGGTGTCGTCAGGGAGGCGGGGGATCGGCGGGTCGAGGTCAGGGGCGGGTGAGGAGGCGCCCGGCGGGCGGGACCGTCGCGGCGGTGACGCGGCGGCCGCCCACCCAGGTGGCGGCGACGGCGCCGCGGAGGACGCGGCCCTCGTAGGCCGAGACGGGGTTCCGGTGCGAGAGGGCATCGACGTCCACGCGCCACTGCGCCTCCGGGTCGAACGCGACCAGGTCGGCGTCGGACCCCGCGTGCAGCAGGCCCTTCTGGCCGAGCCCGGCGAACGCGGCGGTCGCCGTGGACATCCAGGCGACGACCTGCTCGAGCGGGATGCCCCGCTCGCGGGCCCCGGTCCAGACCGCGCGGAAGCTCAGCTCGAGTCCCGAGATCCCGCCCCAGGCGACGCCGAAGTCGCCGCCGGCGGGGAGCTTCAGCTCGGCGGTGGCGGGGGAGTGGTCCGAGGCGATGATGTCGATCGTCCCGTCGAGCAGCCCCTTCCAGAGCAGCTCGCGGTTGCGCTCGTCGCGGATCGGCGGGCAGCACTTGAACTGCGTGCCGCCGTCGGGGATCGAGCCGGCGTCGAAGGTGAGGTAGTGCGGGCAGGTCTCGGCGGTGATCGGCAGCCCCTCGGCCTTGGCCTCGCGCAGGAGCGGCAGCGCGTCGGCGGAGGAGAGGTGCAGGATGTGCGCGCGGCAGCCGGTCTCGCGGACGGCCTCGATCACGTGCAGGATCGCGCTGCGCTCGGAAGCGGGCGGGCGGGAGTCGACGAACGCGCCGTAGGAGGCGCCGGGCTCCAGCGCGCTCGCCTCCAGCTCGGCCGGGTCCTCGGCGTGCACGATCAGCAGTCCGTCGAAGGCGGCGATCTCGCGCATCGCCTCGACGAGCTGCTCCCGGCTCAGGTGCGGGAACTCGTCCACGCCGCTCGGCGAGAGGAAGCACTTGAAGCCGAAGACGCCCGCGTCGTGGAGCTCACGCAGCGTGCCGAGGTTCGAGGGGATCGCCCCGCCCCAGAATCCGACGTCCACCTGCGCCTGCGGCCCGGCGGCCGCGCGCTTGGCCTCGAGCCCCGCCACCGTGGTGGTCGGCGGGATCGAGTTCAGCGGCATGTCGATGATCGTGGTGACGCCCCCGGCGGCGGCCGCACGGGTGGCGGAGGCGAAGCCCTCCCACTCCGTGCGGCCCGGCTCGTTGACGTGCACGTGGGTGTCGACGATCCCCGGGATCAGGACCTGGCCCTCGGGGAGGACGATCTCCTCCGTGGTCCGCCAGGGGGCGTCCCGCTCGCCGACCGCGACGATCAGGCCCTCGGCGATCGCGATGCTGGCCGGACGCCGGCCGTTCTCGGTCAGCACGTCCGAGGCGCGGATCACGAGGTCGAGGAAGGGAGCGTCGTCAGGCATGGATCGACCCTATACTCGGCATGTTTCCTGCGTGTGAGCGCCCGTCGGCGGCTCCGCCCGGCCTCCCCGCAGCCCCGGCGCCGTCGCCTCCCGTCCGAGAGGAGGAGGCCGTCGTGCTCGACATCGCCGCCGCCCTACTCGAGCGCGTCGAGACGGGCGGGAGCGTCGCCGTCGTCACGGTCACGCATGTCTTCGGCTCGGCTCCCCGCGCTCTCGGCTCCTCGATGGCGGTGGACGCGGAGGGACGCGCGATCGGCTCGATCTCCGGCGGCTGCGTCGAGGCGCAGGCGTACGCGCTGGCCCAGGAGGTGCTCGGCACCTCGGGCAGCGCGTCCGAGCACTTCGGCTTCGACGACGAGGCGGCCTTCGCCGCGGGCCTGTCCTGCGGGGGGCAGCTGCGCGTGTTCGGCCAGGTCGTCGACTCCGGCTGCACCGCGGTCCTCGCCGAGCTGCGCGCCGCCCGCGCCGGCCGCTCGGCCGCGCTGGCGATCGTCGTCGGCGGCCCGGAGGAGCTGGTCGGCCTCGTCCTCACCGGAGCGACGCGCCTTCAGGACGTCGTCGGCCCGCACCTGGACGAGGACACCGCCCGCCGCATCCTCGCCGAGCGCGAGGCGCGCCTGGCCTCCGGCCGCTCGGCCACGGTCGAGACCGCCTGCCGGGGCGCCGAGCTCGAGGTCGCCTACGTCGTGCACGCGGAGCGGCCGCGCCTGCTGATCTACGGCGCCGTCGACTTCTCCGCCGCGCTCTGCTCCGCAGGCTCCCTGCTCGGCTACCGCGTGACCGTCTGCGACGCGCGTCCGGTGTTCGCGACCGCCGAGCGCTTCCCGGGCGCGGACGAGGTCCTCGTCGAGTGGCCGTCCGACCACCTCGCCCGCGCCGAGGTCGACTCGCGCACCGTGATCGCGGTGCTCACGCACGACGAGAAGTTCGACATCCCGCTGCTCGAGACCGCGCTCGCGCTCCCGGTCGCCTACGTCGGCGCGATGGGATCGCGGCGCACCCACGAGCGGCGGCTGCGGCTGCTGCGCGAGGCGGGAGTGACGGAGGAGGCGCTCGCCCGGCTGCACTCGCCGATCGGCCTGGATATCGGCGCGTCGACGCCGGAGGAGACGGCCGTGTCGATCCTCGCGGAGGTCCTCGCCGCGCGCACGGGGACGTCCGGGGAGCCGCTCGCGGGGCGCTCGGGCCCGATCCACGCGGCGCGCTGAGCCGCACGTCCTTCCCTGACCACGCGCCGTCGTGATCGCGCCGGCCTGATCGCACTCCGGCGGGAAACGGCCGCGAAACACCGCGCTGCCATGCTCGGGGCATGCAGCGCCACGTCCTCACCGGAGCCCACGTCGCCACCGTCGACGCGCACGGGACCGAGCACCCCGTCGGCCACGTCGTCGTCGACGACTCCCGCATCGTCGCCGTCGGGGCCGGCGACCCTCCGGCATGGGCCCTCGACGGACGGTCGCCGACGGGTCTGCCGGCGCAGGAGGCGATCACGCTCACGCGGGTCGACGGCCGAGGCCACCTGCTCACACCCGGGCTCGTCAACACGCACCACCACCTCTACCAGTGGCTCACCCGCGGCTGGGCGCAGGACTCGATCCTCTTCGACTGGCTGGTCGCGCTCTACCCCGCCTGGTCCCGCATCGACGCCGACCTGACCCGCTCCGCCGCCCTCGGCGCGATGGGCGTCCTCGCCCGGTCCGGCTGCAGCACCGTCGCCGACCACCACTACGTCTTCCCGCGGGGCTCCGGCGACATCGTCGGCGGCATCGTCGACGCGGCCGGCACCCTCGGCCTCCGGCTGCACGCGACCCGCGGGTCGATGGACCTCGGCGAGTCCCGGGGCGGCCTCCCGCCGGACTTCGCCGTCGAGACCACGGCGGCCGCGCTCCAGGCCAGTGGAGAGGCGGTCCAGCGGTACCACGACGCCTCCGCCGACGCGATGGTGCGGGTCGCGATCGCCCCGTGCTCGCCCTTCTCGGTGACCACCGACCTGCTGCGCGAGTCGGCCGTCCTCGCCCGTCAGCTCGGGGTCCGGCTGCACACCCACGGCTCCGAGACCGTGGAGGAGGACGCCTACACGCGGGAGGCGTTCGGCCTCTCGCCCACCGACCACCTGGAGTCGCTCGGCTGGCTCGGCGACGACGTCTGGATGGCGCACTGCGTCCACCTCGACGCCGACGCGATCGCGAAGTTCGCGGCCACGGGCACCGGAGTCGCGCACTGCCCGTCCTCGAACGGCCGGCTCGCCGCGGGCATCGCGCCGATCCCGCAGCTGCTGGCGGCAGGAGCACCGGTCGGCCTCGGGGTGGACGGCGCGGCGTCGAACGAGTCCGGGCAGCTCGGCTCCGAGATCCGCGCCGCGGTCCTGATGAACCGCCTGCGCGCCGGCGCCGACCGGATGAGCGCCCGGCAGGCGCTCTCGGTCGCCACCATCGGCGGGGCCCGGGTGCTCGGCCGGCAGGACGAGATCGGCTCGATCGAGGTCGGCAAGCTCGCCGACCTCGCGCTCTGGCGGATCGACGGGATCGAGCACGCGGGCATCGCCGACCCGGTCGCGGCCCTCGCACTCGGAGCGCAGCCCCCGCTGAGCCTGCTCCTGGTGCAGGGTCGCCCGACGGTGCGGGAGGGACGGCTGGTGAACGCGGACGAGGACGCGATCGCCCGCGAGGTCGCCCGGGCGAGCACGGAGCTCGCGTCGCGCGTCTGAGCTGCGGCGGCCGATCGGCGCTCAGCCCGTCGTCGTTCAGCCGGGCGGCGCCTCCGCCGCGACGGTCGCGACCGGGGCGGCGTCCGGGTGCAGGAGCCGCCAGATCCGGTCGCGGGAGAGCGGCAGCTCGGTCGGCCGCACGCCGATCGCGTCGCGGACGGCGTTGGCGAGTGCGGGGGCGACCGGGTTGTAGGGCGCCTCGCTCATCGACTTCGCGCCGAACGGCCCGAGCTCGTCGGCGGTGTCCGCGAAGAGCACCTCGGTCTCGGGCACGTCCGCCATCTGCGGGATGTGGTAGTTCCGGAGGATCGCCGTGGTCACGGTGCCCTCGCCGTCGAGGATCACCTCCTCGTACAGCGCCGAGCCGATCGCCTGCGCCACTCCGCCCTCGACCTGCCCGCGGCACTGCGCCGGGTTGATCACGAAGCCGGCGTCGGCCGCCTGGACCGACTGCAGGATCCGCACCTCGCCCGTCGGCTCGTGCACCGCGACGCGGAACCCCTGGACGTTGAACGCGAGCGAGCGCTGAGCGCCGTCCTCGCTCCCGGTCGCGGTGACCGGTCCGCCGGCCGCGCGGACCAGATCGGCGAACGCGACCCGGGTGCCGTCCGGAGCGAGCAGGCCCTCGTCGTCGGGCTCGAAGGTCTCGTCGTGCCCGGTCAGCCGCTTGGCGAGCGCCTGCAGCTCGGCGAGGAGGCGCGTCGCGGCCGAGTGGACGGCCTTGCCCGCGACGACCGTGCCGGCGCTGCCGAACGCTCCGGTGTCGTAGCGGGCCGCGTCCGTGTCGGACTGGCGGATCCGCACCCGGTCGGCCGAGGCGCGGAAGGCGCTCGCGACCAGCTGCGTGTGCACGGTGGTGGTCCCGTTGCCGAACTCGGCCGTGCCGACGCCGATGGTCAGCACGCCCGCGGCGTCGACGGTGACGGTCGCCTCCGAGAAGTGGCCCCGCGGTGGGATGGTGGCGATCATCGCCAGTGCCGTGCCCTGCCCTGTCCGCCACCCCGGTCCGTCGGGGGCGGGGGAGCCGCCGCCGCCGGCCAGTGCCGCCTCGGTGAGGTCGAGGCACTGGTCGAGCCCGTAGGAGGCGAAGCCGATGTCGTCGCCCTCGACGTGCGTGACCACCAGCGGCTCGCCCGGGCGCACCGCGTTGATCCGCCGCAGCTCGAACGGGTCGATCCCGAGCTCGCGGGCGAGATCGTCCATCGCCGACTCGATGCCGAAGATCACCTGCCCGAGGCCGTAGCCGCGGAACGCTCCCGAGGGGAGGTTGTTCGTGTAGACGGCCTGCGCGTCGACGCGCTTGCTGGGCGCGCTGTAGACGGCGACCGACTCCGAGGTGCCGTGGAACATCACGCCGGGTCCGTGATTGCCGTAGGCGCCGGTGTCCGAGAGCACGTCCACGGCGAGGGCGGTCAGCCGTCCGTCGCGCCGGGCGCCGAGCGTGACGCCGACCCGCATCGGGTGTCGGCATGGGGCCATCGTGAACTCGTCGCTCCGGGTGAACTCGAACTGCACGGGCCGGCCGGTGGCGAGCACGGCGAGGGCGACGACGTCCTCCGTCAGGATCTCCTGCTTGCCGCCGAAGCCGCCGCCCACCCGTGCCGTGAAGACGCGGACGGTCGACGGATCGCGGTCGAACAGGCGCGCGATCTCGTCGCGCACGAGGAAGGGCACCTGCGTCGAGGTCCGCAGCACCAGCTCTCCGCCCTCGAGCCAGCCGATGGTGCCGTGGGTCTCGAGCGCCGTGTGCGCGACCCGGGAGGTCGAGTACCGGCCCTCGACGACCACGTCGGCCTCCGCGAGTCCGGCGGCCACGTCCC
Source organism: Rathayibacter sp. AY1B4 (assembly GCF_002932815.1). Taxonomy (NCBI): domain Bacteria; kingdom Bacillati; phylum Actinomycetota; class Actinomycetes; order Micrococcales; family Microbacteriaceae; genus Rathayibacter; species Rathayibacter sp. AY1B4. Next base: position 93,924 of record NZ_PSWN01000001.1, read on the forward strand.
CGTACTCTCCGTGGAGCTCCGCGACGACGTTCGCCTCCGGCCGGGCGATGCGCGAGGCGATCGGATCCTTGTCGGCGTGCAGGAGCGGCGCGCCGGCCGAGCGCGCCTCCTCCGGGTCGAAGACGGCGGGCAGCACCTCGTAGTCGACCTCGACGGCGCGGCAGGCCGCCTCCGCCTCGGCCACCGACTCCGCGACCACCACGGCCACGCGCTGCCCGCGGAACCGGACGACGGTGTCGAGCATGCGAGTGTCGTCCGGGTCGTCGAGCCGGGACTCGTGGCGGGCGGTGGAGTAGAGGACGTCGGGGACGTCCTCGGCGGTGAGGACCGCGACGACGCCCCGCATCGCGCGGGCGGCGGTCGTGTCGATCGAGCGGATGCGCGCGTGGGCGTGCGGGCTCTGGACGACCTTCAGGTGCAGCAGGCCGGGCACGGCGACGTCGAGGGTGAACGGCTCGCGGCCCTGGACGATCCGCCGGCCGGCGGGCGCGCCGAGCGAGCGGCCGACCCGGGACTCCTCGGCCGACGGGCGACCGGTGCGGCGGACGGGGGTGAGACCCGACGGCGGGGTCGCGTGCCGTCCGCGGGCCGGGGCCTCCGTGCGATCCGCGCCGGACGGCTCGGCCGCGTGCGCGCCGTGCCCGGACGCGCAGGCGCCCGTCAGGGCCTCGCGGATGGGGCGGTAGCCCGTGCACCGGCAGAGGTTGCCCTTCATCAGCCGCGGCACGTCCTCGGCGCGGATTCCGTCGAGCGCCGTGGCCGTGACCACCATGCCGGCCGTGCAGAAGCCGCACTGGAACGCGCCGGCCTCGACGAACGCCTCCTGCACCGCGCTCGGCTCCTCGGGCGTGCCGAGGCCGGCCGCGGTCGTCACCTCCCGCCCCTCGACGCGGTGGGCGGGGTAGAGGCAGGAGTGGAACGGCGTCCCGTCGACGAGGACGGAGCAGGCGCCGCAGTCGCCGGCGTCGCACCCCTTCTTCACCTCGAAGTGCTCGTGGTCGCGGAGGAGGGTGCGCAGCACCTGGCCGGGGCGGGGGGAGGCGTCGACCGGCTCCCCGTTGACGGTGAACCTCATCGGGCGCCTCCGGTCAGCTCGGTGCGGATCTCCTCGGCGAGCACGCGGACGACGGCGTGGCGCCAGTCGGCGGCTCCGTGCGGGTCGGTGAACCAGGTCGCGACGCCGTCGACGGCCGCGGCGAGCTCGGCCGAGGAGGGAACGGCGGCGAAGCGGAGCCGCTCCGGCCGGACGGTCGCCGCGGTGATCGTGAGCACGAACGCGCCGTCGGTGTCGAGGCGGCCGATGACGACGGCGCCGGAGCGTCCGAGAGGGGAGAGCGCCGTCTTGCGGAACGCGGTGCGCGCCCGGAGGGAGGAGAGCGGGATCTCGATCGAGCGGATGACGTCGTCCTGGGCCAGGGAAGTGGTCGTGTTGCCGGTCACGAGCTCGGCGACCGGCACGGCGACGTCCGAGCCGTCGGCCCGCCAGACGAGGGCGGTGGCGTCGAGCGCGGCGGCGAGGCTGATCATCGGTCCTGCGGGCAGGGCGTTGGCGATGTTGCCGCCGACAGTGGCGACGTTCCAGATCTTGAAGGAGCCCAGCAGTGCCGTGCAGCACTGGAAGAAGAGCGGATGGGCGGTGTCGCCCGCGTCGGGCATCGCGGCGAGCTCGCTGAGCGTGCAGGTCGCCGCGATCGAGAGCCCGGCGTCCGTGCGCACGATCGGCTCCCAGGCGAATCCCTGCAGGTCGAGGAGCTCGTCGAGGTGGTCGTGGGGGAGGGAGAACACCCAGGAGCCGCCTCCGATGACCGCTGAGCGCGGCCCGCGGCCCGCCAGCTCGGAGCGCTCGCGCACCACCCGGACGCGCTGGATCGTGTTCAGGTCCATGCCGCGCCTCCGTCCCGCGCCCGTCGGGCGTCTCCCCCCAGTGAACCCCACCCGTGTGACGCCCGTGTTTCCCCACCCCGTCCTCCGGCGGCTCCGCTCCCCGTCCCTCCGGCGGATCCGCCATCCGCTGCGCCGCACCCCGGGCCCCGACCTTGCGGATCAGTGGGCGACCTCCCGATGTCGACCCGCCACCCCCTCGCTCTCCCCCCGAGCCGAACGATCGATCCGCGTGCCAGCGGATCGGTCTAGGCGCTCGCTCCCCGCTCTGCGAATCGCATCCACGCCGGAAAGCCGACTGCGCCGAGCCCGGCGGGGACGGGCTCGGAGATCAGGAAGGTCGAGCCGAACGATCGATCCGCGTGCCAGCGGATCGGTCTAGGCGGTCGCTCCCCGCTCTGCGAAACGTGACCACCCTCTCCGGCCGACCGCGTCGAGCCCGGCGGGGACGGGCTCGAAGGAAGATCAGCCGAGGCTCGCGACCCACTCCGAGCTGCCGTCGACGAAGGACTGCTCCTTCCAGATCGGCACCGACGCCTTGATGTCGTCGACCAGTGCCGCGCAGGCTTCGAAGGCCGCTGCGCGGTGGGCCGAGGCCACGGCGCAGGCGAGGGCGAGGTCGCCGACCACGAGGTCGCCGACCCGGTGCACGGCGGCGATCCGGACGTCGGGCCAGCGCTCGGCGATGCGGCGGGCGGAGGCGAGGAGTGCGGCGGGGGCGTCCGGGTGCGCCTCGTAGGACAGCCGGAGCACGCCGCGGCCCTCGTCGTGGTCGCGGACGACGCCCGCGAAGGTCACGACGGCGCCGTGCGTCGGGGAGTCGACCGCCTGCTCGCACTCGTCGACGGTGATGGCCTCGGCCGCGAGCCGGGCGAGGGCGACCGGCTCAGCGGGCATGGTCGCCGCCTCCGAGCTGATCGAGGAGGTGCCCGATCACCGGGTCGAGCACGTCGATCCCGTCGCGGACGCCGCCGGGGGAGCCGGGGAGGTTCACCACGACGGTGCGGCCGCTGACGCCGGCGAGCCCGCGGCTGAGCACGGCGGTCGGGACGTGGGCGGCGCCCTTGGCGCGCACCGCCTCGGCGAGGCCGGGCAGGGGCCTCTCCAGGAGGGGGGCGGTCTGCTCCGGGGTGACGTCGCTCGGGGCGACGCCCGTCCCGCCGGTGGTCACGACCACGTCGACTCCGCTGCCGATCGCGTCGGCGATCGCCTCGCCCACCGCGTCGCCGTCGGCCACGACGACCACCCGGGACTCCCAGCCGCGGGTGGTGAACCAGGCCTCCAGCGCCGGTCCCGTCCGGTCCTCGTACACGCCGGAGGCGGCACGGGTGGAGGCGACGACCGCCACCGCCCGCCGCGTCACGGGGTTCCTCCGCTCGTCCACGAGCCGCTCCTCCCGCCCGCCTTCGCGAGCACACGGATACCGGTGATCGCGGCACCGCGATCGACCGCCTTGATCATGTCGTAGACCGTGAGGGCTGCCACGCTGACCGCGGTCAGCGCCTCCATCTCGACGCCGGTGCGCCCGGTCGTGCGCACGCGCGCCTCGATCCGGACGCGGCTGTCCTGCGGCTCAAGGTCCACGTCGACGCCGTCCAGCGCCAGCGGGTGGCAGAGCGGGATGAGGGTCGAGGTCGCCTTCGCGCCGAGGATCCCGGCGATCCGCGCCACGCCGAGCGCTTCGCCCTTGGGCAGCTCGCCCTGCTTGAGGAGCCGCACCACGTAGGGCGAGGTCTCGACGTAGCCCTCGGCGACGGCGGTGCGCGCCGTGACCTCCTTCGCGCTCACATCGACCATGTGCACGGCTCCGTCGCCGCGCACATGGGTGAGCCGATCGCTCTCAGTCATCGATCCTCCAGATCTCGACCGTGTCGCCGGTCGCTGCGTGGTCCGTCCCGACGGGGACGTGGATGAGCACGGTGGAGCGGGCGTAGGACGCCAGCAGGTGCGAGCCGGGCCCGCCCACCGGGTGCACGAGGCCCTCGTCGTCGAGGACTCCGCGGCGGATCTGGTGCAGGTGCGCGGGCGAGTCGAGCGCCGTGCCGAGGCGCGCACGGCGCCGCGGCCGCTCGGCGGGCGTCCGTCCCGCGAGCGAGCGCAGCACGGGCCGGAGGAACACCTCGAACGAGACCAGGGCGCTCACCGGGTTCCCGGGAAGCGAGACCACCGGCAGGTGCAGCCCCTCGGCCACGCGCACGAGACCGAGGCCCTGTGGGCCGCCCGGCTGCATCTCGACGTGGCCGAACTCCGAGCCCGCCGGGCCGAGCGCGTCGCGGACGACCTCGTAGGCGCCCGCGCTGACACCGCCGACCGTGATCACCAGGTCGGCCGCGCCCGCGTGCTCTTCGAGCAGCGACAGGAGGTCCTCGGCCCGATCGCTCGTGCAGGCGGCGACGACGGGCAGCGCGCCCGCCTCGCGGACGGCCTCGGCCAGCAGGGCGCCGTTCGCGTCGTGGATCTGCGCCTCCTCGAGGACGGCGCCTGCGGGACGGATCTCGTTGCCGGTGGGGACGACGAGCACCCGGAGTCGCGGCAGCACCTCCGCCTCGGTCAGCCCGAGGGAGGCGAGGAGTCCGTAGTGGGCCGCGCGGAGGACCGTGCCGGCCGGGAGGGCGAGCTCGCCGCGGCGGGCGTCGCTGCCCCGGGCTCGGACGAAGGTCGCCGGCACCACCGGGTGCGCGAAGGCGACGCTGCCCGCCGCGGGGAAGCGCGGAGGATCGACGCGCTCGACCGGGACGACGGCGTCGGCCCCCTCAGGCAGCGGCGAGCCGGTCATGATCGGTGTCGCCGTGCCGGGCTCGTGCCGCGGCGCCCGGTCGCCCGCGGGGATCGGCGCCGAGACGGGCAGGGCGACGGGATGCTCCGGCGCCGCCGCGTCGAGGTCGGCCGCCCGCACCGCGAAGCCGTCCATCTGCGAGTTGTCGAAGCGCGGCAGGTCGAGCGGGGAGTCGACGGAGCGGGCGAGGACCCGCCGGTCGTACGCGCCCGGATCGGCGGCGACGGCGGCCGGCTCCAGGCTCAGCGTCTCGCGGGCACCCCGCGTGGCCAGCGGCGCGAGCAGCGCCCGCACCCGGGCGGCGTGCAGGTCGATCGAGGTCATCGTGTCCTCTCGCGAGCGGCGGAGCCCGACCGGCGGCGGGACCGAGTCCATCTTGCCGGGTCGCGCCCGGTTCCGCGGCGTAGTGTGAGCGGATGAGCACAGCACTGGGGATCCCGGGCTTCCGGCCCCGACAGCGCAGCGCGGTCCTCCCGGCCGACCGCCCCGCCACCCCGCTCCTCCTGGACACCTACGGGCGCGTCGCAGACGATCTGCGGATCTCGCTGACGGACAAGTGCAATCTGCGCTGCACCTACTGCATGCCGGCGGAGGGCCTGCCGTTCCAGCCGCCCGCGTCCCTCCTCAGCCGTGAGGAGATCCTCCGCCTCGCGCGCATCGCCGTGGAGCAGTTCGGCGTCCGCCAGATCCGCTTCACCGGCGGCGAGCCGCTCCTGCGCAAGGACCTCGTCGACATCATCCGCGACGTCGCCTCCCTCGACCCGCGCCCCGAGATCTCGCTCACCACGAACGCGATCGGCCTGTCGGGTCGGGCGGCGGCGCTCGCCGACGCGGGTCTGAACCGCGTCAACGTCTCGCTCGACTCGATCTGCGCCGAGACCTTCGCGAAGGTCACCCGTCGCCCGTTCCTCGACCGCGTGCTCGCGGGCATCGACGCGCTCGGTCCCGCCGGCCTGGACCAGACCAAGATCAACGCGGTGCTCCTGCCCGGGATCAACGACCACGAGGCCCCGGAGCTGCTCGCCTGGGCCCTCGCGGGGGGCCACCAGCTCCGCTTCATCGAGCAGATGGCGCTCGACGCCGACCACGGCTGGGACCGCGCGACCATGATCACCGCCGCGGACATCCGGGCGCTGCTCTCGGAGCGCTTCTCGCTCAGCCCGCACGCGGCCCCCCGTGACGGCGCCCCCGCCGAGCTCTTCGACGTCCGCGAGGCCGGGGGGTCCGAGGTGCTCGGCCAGGTGGGGATCATCGCGTCCGTCACCGAGAACTTCTGCGACGACTGCCGCCGCACCCGGCTCACCGCCGAGGGCGGTGTCCGCAGCTGCCTCTTCTCGAACGAGGAGACGGACCTGCTCGGCCCGATGCGCGCGGGCGCGGACGACCACGAGGTCGCCCAGCTCTGGCGCGGGGCGATGTGGGCCAAGCCCGCGGGACACGAGATGAACCGGGCGGGCTTCGTGCAGCCCGAGCGCACGATGAGCGCGATCGGCGGATGAGCATGCGGGTCCGCTACTTCGCGGCGGCCAAGGCCGCCCTCGGCCGTGGTTCCGACGAGCTCGACGAGGTGCCCGACCTGGGCGCTCTCGAGGAGAGACTCGTCGCCTCCGCGCCCTCGGCCGCCGACGTGCTCGCACGGTGCACCTACCTGGTCGACGGCGTGTCGACCGCGGACAGGGCCACGCCGCTGCGTCCCGATGCCGCGGTCGACGTCCTGCCGCCGTTCGCCGGCGGCTGACCCCGAAGAGCCCTCCGTGACGAGCCGTCCTCGACCGGACCGGTGCGTCCGCTCCGCGCGGTCCGCAGCAGGTGCGTCCGCGCTTCTGGAGGACGAAGCATCCCGAGGACGCACTGGTCCTGTCCCGCCGCACAGGGACCCGCGGGACGCCTCCCTCGGACCCGCGTGCGGCGGGGCAGGACCGGATCAGTGGCCGATCCCGTGCGTCACGGGCACAGGACGTTGGTCATCGTGTCGAGCACGTTGCGATTCTGCACGTCGCGGAATCCGAACGCCGAGGAGACTCCGGTGGCGACCAGCACGCCGCTGACGAAGGCCCGGCCGTCCCGGGTCACGTAGGCGTCCGGCGCGTAGATGGTGGCGTCGGAGGGCACACCGGAGGCGACGCGGATCTGCGGCTGCGTCCTGTCCGCGAACGCCCCGTACCGGACGAGAGCGCCGTTCTGGATCACGTCCACGACGTCACGGTTCTGTCGATCGCGGTAGGCGTCGGCACTGGTCACCCCGGTGGCGACCAGGATGCTGCTGTTGAAGAGGCGCCCGTCCGGCGTCAGGTGGTACGAGGGCGCCAAGGCCGTCGATCCTGCCGGAACGTTCCTGGCGTAGACCTGGTTCTTCGTGGAGTTGATGTAGCGGACGAGCTCCGAGCCGACGATCACGTCGATGACGTCGTTGTTGCTCTGGTCGCGGAAGGAGTCCGCGCTCGTCACTCCGGTGGTCACGAGGGCTCCGCCGGCGCGCCGCAGCTCGCCGTTCGGTGTGACGTAGAAGGCGGGCGCATGGACCGTCGATCCGGCCGGCACGCCGCTCCCGATGGCCTTCGGCGCGGCGTCTCCGGTGACGAAGCGGTAGAAGACGCCGTCGACCACGAAGTCGGCGACGTCGCGGTTCTGCTCGTCGCGGAAGCCCTGGACGCTGGTGACGCCGCGCGCGATCCGCCCCCCGCCGTGGTAGAGCTCGCCCGACTCCGTCAGGTAGTACCGGGGTCCGACGGTCTTGGCTCCCGAGGGCACGTTGCCGTTCGACTCCGGCGTCGTCCCTCCGCCGTCGGTGACGTACCGGACGGCGGTCCCCGTGGTCGCGGTGGTGCTCGCGGTCGCCGTCGCGCCCGCGGCGCCGGAGACGGCGGAGAGGGTGATGCCGTTCTGCGCCACGTTCCCGGCCGTGACCGGGATGCTCACGCGTCCGTCCGCGCCGGTCGTCGCCCTGACGGTCTGCGCGCCGCCGCTGGTCAGGCCGGCGGGGAGAGTGACGGTGACCGTGTCGCCGGCAGCGGGAGCACCGTTGGTCGTGGCGAGGACGGAGACCGTTCTCGTGGTGCAGGCGGGGAAGGAGTACGCCGGGGCGTCGAAGGCGAGGGTGAGGCCGGTGGACGCGGCGGCCGCGGGGGTCGCGACCGCCGCGGCGACGACGGGGACGGACCAGGCCGCACCCGACATGATCGTCCGCCGGGCGGGCCCCCCGCGGGTCGAGTCGATCCGCGGGGGGAGGGAGCGCGAGTGCGCTGCCGTCGGGTCCAGGGAGTTGGTGTCCGTCATGGTGTTCCTTTTCTTTCTTTCCTGCGAGGGGTGGTGGACGCGCCGATCCTGCCGAACGTCCGGCCTCCGGTCGACGCGGAACGGGCCGCGACGAGATTCCATGCCCGACCGTGGACGTTCCGTCGCGCCGCCGGGCCGGGGGAGCCGCTCAGGGCGCCTCCTCGCCGGGAGCCCGTCCGGCGCGGGGGACGCGGCGGCGCACGTCAGCCCGCGTCGTCGATCCGGCGGAGGGTCCGCTGCATGTGGATCCGCGAGCTGAAGCCGGCCGACCGCGCCACGCGGTCCAGGTCCGTCGCCGCCCGCGGGCCGAGCTCGTCGAGGAGGCGCTGCGCCTCGAAGGCCCGCGCGCGCTCGATCCGCTGACGAGGGGTGGTGCCGGCGGCCGAGAACGCCCGGTGCAGGTGGCTGACCGACACGCCGAGACTCTCCGCGAGCGTCTCCACCGTGAAGGAGCGGTCGCGGTAGTGCCGCTCGATCAGGCGCGTGCCGTTCGCATACACGGCGGCGGGGGACCGGTCCTCCCGGTCGGAGGAGGGCAGCAGCGCCGAGAAGGCCGAGGCCAGGAGGTGCTCGCTCGCGATCTCGAAGTGCTCGAAGGCCGCGTCCGAGGGCTCGACGCCGAAAGTGAGGACGGTGTTCGCCGCACCGGTGAGTGCGCGCCAGTAGGCCTCGGGGAGGGCGAGGACCCGGTCCGTGAGCGAGGCGAACTCGCTCGCGCGGAGCACCGAGGGGCGCAGCTGCCACTCGAAGCGCGCCCACGGACTGAGCGCCGCCGCGTACTGCACCGTCGAGGCGCGGGTCACGAGAGCGCTGCCGGCCGGGAGCCGGTGGTCGCGGCCCCGGGCGGAGAGGCGGCCGGTCCCGTCGAGGCTGAAGAGCACGCGGAGCCTTCCGGGATGGGGGAGGACCTCGAACTCCCCGGTCTGCAGCCAGGCGCGGCTGAGGCTGAGGCGCGGCGAGACGATCGCGTCGCAGACGGCACCTCGCGGCAGGGGGCGCCGCGGAATCCAGCCGAGCCGACGCAGCCGCCTCTCGGCGGGACTCCAGACCTCGGGCATCACGCCTCCGCGCCGGGGTCGAGCGGGTCGGGAGGATCGAGCAGCGCCGCCTGCCGCGCGGAGTGCGGTGAAGGCGTCGGCATGGGTGCTCTCCTCGGAACGGTGGCCGCGAGCACGCCACCGCCGATCAGCTTCGGACACTGCTCCGCCCTGATCCGCGGAGAAGGACGGATCCTCTCCGCTGCGAGCACCGAACATCCCGGGTCGCCGATCGGCAGGGCGCTGGGTGCGCCTCACCCCTCCCGTTCCGCGGCGCACGAGGCCGCGGCGCGGGTCACCGCTCCCGCCACGACGCCATCCCGCCGTCGAGCGAGTCGGACGCCACGCCCGCCGCCGCCGCGCGCTCCGCCGCGAGACGCGACCGGACCCCGGAGGCGCAGTGCAGCACGAGCGGACCGGCCGGCAGAGCGGCGGGGTCGAAGCGCGACATCGGCATCCGCACGGCACCGGGCACCGCGACGGACCGGTCCTCGTCGTCCTCGCGGAGGTCGACGACGGTCGGGGGCGTCGGCCCGGCCAGCCGCTCCCGCAGCTCGGCCGCCGTGATCGAGCCCGCCGCGGCCCGCCGCTCCGGGACCGGCGGCACCCGCCGCTCGAGAGGGAGCTCGGCCCAGGAGGAGTCGAGGGCGTCGTGCACGAGGACGCGACCGAACAGCGGCTCGCCCGCCCCGGTCACGAGCTTCACGACCTCGGCCGCCATGGCCGAGCCGATCAGCGCGCAGAGCGCGCCCAGCACGCCCACCGTCGAGCAGCTGTCGCCCGCGTCCTCGGCCTCGGGGTGCAGCGCGCGCAGGGTCACCCCTCCGCCCGGAGCGCCGGCCCAGAAGGTCGAGAGCTGCCCGTCGAAGCCGAGCGCCGACCCCCACACGTGCGGGATCCCGGCGCGCGTCGTCGCGTCCGAGGCGAGGTAGCGCGCGCCGAAGGTGTCGAAGCCGTCGACCACGACGTCCCAGCCCGCCACCAGGGCGTCGACGTTGGCCGAGGTCAGCGACACCGGGAAGGCCCGGGCGTCGATGCCGGGGGAGAGCCGCCGCGCGGTCGCCGCCGCCGACTCCGCCTTCGACCGGCCCACCGAGGAGTCGTCGTGCGCCGTCTGCCGCGCCAGGTTCGAGAGCTCGACGACGTCGCCGTCCACGATGCCGAGCCGCCCGATCCCGGCCGCGGCGAGCGCCGTGATCACCGGCGAGCCGATGCCGCCCGCGCCGAGGATCAGCACGCGCGCGTTCCGGAGGCGCCGCTGTCCGAGCTCCCCGAGGGGCGCCAGGCGGATCTGCCGGGCGAACCGCTCGCGCTCGGCGGCGGTCAGCGGCGGTCCGGGCTCGACGAGCGGGGTCATGAGAGCTCCTTCCTCCACTGGCCCTCGTGGGCGACGGGGGTGAAGCCGACGGCCTCGTTCACAGCGAGCATCGGTCGGTTCTCCTCGGCGTTCCAGGTGTAGACGGCCCGGCAGTCCGGGGCGGTCCCCACCGCATCGCCGATCGCGGTCAGGGCGAGGAAGTCGCTCCAGCCGTCGGCGCCCACGGCCTCGGGGATCGCGAGCTCGCGGATCCGGAGCGCCGGGTCGGAGGTGCGGTTCACCACCCCAGTGTGCACGTCCCGGCGCCCGCGGCGGCCTCCTGCGCCTGTTCCGGTGCGGGATCGCGGCGGTCCGTCGGCCGGTCGGGGCTCCGCCTCCCGGCCCGGCCGCGGCCGTCGGCTACCGTGGAGGCGTTGTGGACGGGAGCGAGGCGGCCGGGTGTACCTGAAGAGCCTGACCCTCAAGGGGTTCAAGTCCTTCGCTCAGCCGACCACGTTCGCCTTCGAGCCGGGGGTCACCTGCGTCGTCGGCCCCAACGGCTCGGGCAAGAGCAACGTCGTCGACGCGCTCGCCTGGGTGATGGGGGAGCAGGGGGCGAAGACGCTCCGCGGCGGCAAGATGGAGGACGTCATCTTCGCGGGCACCTCCACCCGCGGACCCCTCGGCCGCGCCGAGGTCGCGCTCACCATCGACAACTCGGACGGCGCCCTGCCGATCGAGTACACCGAGGTGACGATCACCCGGACCCTCTTCCGCAACGGCGGCAGCGAGTACGCGATCAACGGACGCGGCTGCCGGCTGCTCGACGTGCAGGAGCTTCTGAGCGACTCCGGTCTCGGGCGCGAGATGCACGTCATCGTGGGGCAGGGACAGCTCGACGCCGTGCTGCACGCGACCCCCGAGGAGCGGCGCGGGTTCATCGAGGAGGCCGCCGGGATCCTCAAGCACCGCCGCCGCAAGGAGAAGACGCTCCGCAAGCTCGAGGCGATGCAGGCGAACCTGACCCGCCTCTCCGACCTCGCGGGCGAGATCCGGCGCCAGCTCAAGCCCCTCGGGCGCCAGGCCGAGGTCGCACGGCAGGCGCAGACGATCGCCGCCGTGGTGCGCGACGCCCGGGCGCGCCTGCTCGCGGACGACGTGGTCGCGCTCCGGACCGCCCTGGACGGCTTCGCCCGCACCGAGAGCGAGCGGCACAGCGAGCGGGTGGTCCTGCAGCAGCGGCTCGAGCAGGCGACGCTCCGGCGAGCGCGGATCGAGGCGGAGGCGGTCGGCGACGCGGTCGACGACGCCCGGCGCACCTCGTTCGAGCTGGAGTCGGTGCAGGAGCGGCTGCGCAACCTCTCGGCCCTCGCCGGGCAGCGGCTCGCGATGCTCGAGCTCGAGTCCGAGCAGCCGCAGATCCAACCGCGCGTGACGCCGGCGCAGGTGGAGGAGGCGCGGGTCGAGCTGGAACGCCTGCGGCAGGCCGTCCTCGACGCGGAGACGGCGTGGGTCCAGGCGCAGCGCACGACCGTCGCCGCCCGCTCCGCCCTCGACGCGGTCGACGAGGAGATCGCCGCGCAGGCGGCCCTCGTCTCGCGCTACGACCTCGAGCTCTCCACCCTCTCGGGGCAGGCCGACACCGCCGCCTCCCGTCTCGCGTCCGTCCGGGGCGAGGTCCTGCGCGCGCAGAACACCCTCGACGCGGCCGACCGGCGGAAGGAGGCGGCGCGGCGGGCGCTCGACGCTCTGGAGGCCGAGCTGGACGACGCGGGCCGCGGCCCCGACGGCGGCCTCGACGAGGGCTACGAGCTCGCCCAGTCCGCGGTCTCGGCCGCCGAGGCCGGGATCGAGCGGCTGCGCGAGGAGCTGCACGCCCTGGAGCGCGAGCGTGAGGCGCTGGCCGCCCGCACGGGTGCCCTGTCGCTGGCCCTCGACGTCTCGGACGGCTCGGCCGAGCTGATCGCCGCCCGGATCGAGGGGGTGCTCGGCCGGGTCGCCGAGCGGATCCAGGTGCGGCCGGGCTCCGAGGCCGCGATCGCCGCCGCCCTCGGCGCGGTCGCCGACGCCGTGCTGGTCGAGTCGACAGCCCGAGCCGACGCGGCTCTGGACGCCGCGCTGGAGCGCGATCTCGGACGCGTCGAGCTGCTGGTCGCCGACGCCGCCCGGCCGCACGTCGCTCTCACCGTTCCCGAGGGGGCGGAACGCGCGGGTGACCTCGTCACGGCGCCGGCCGGGGTCCTCTCGCTCCTCGAGCGTTTCCTCGTGGTCGAGGACCTCGCCGCGGCGCGGCGCCTGAGGGAGCGCATCGATCCGGGCACCGTCCTGGTCACCCGCGACGGCGCGACCGTCTCCGACGCCGTGCAGAGCGCCGGCTCCGGCGGGCAGCGCAGCCGGATCGAGCTCGTCTCCGAGCGCGACTCGGCCGCCGCCCGGCTGGAGGAGGTCGAGGGCGGGATCGACCGGCTCCGCTTCGAGCTCGCCGAGCAGACCGGTGCGCTCCGCGGCGCGAAGGAGCAGGCCGCGAGCGCGCTCTCGGCCCTCCGCGAGCACGACGCCGCCCGTGCCGCCCACACCGAGCGGCTCGGCGGCGTGCGCGCCCAGCTCGAGGCGGCCACCGCCGAGCACGGCCGGGGCTCGAGGGCGCTGGCCGTCGCCTCGGATCGGGTCGGCGACGCCGAGCGCGCGGCCCAGGAGGCGAGGTCGGCGCTCGACGCCGCGCGCGCCAGGCCCCGGCCGGTGCTCGACGCGAGCGCGCGCGACGGTCTGCAGAGCGACGTCGACACCGCACGCGAGCGCGAGATCGAGGCGCGACTCGGCGTCGAGACCGCCAAGGAGCGGGTGCGGGCGGAGCAGTCCCGCGGGGAGGCGCTTGCCCGCCAGCTGGCCGCCGACCGCGCCGCGGCCGACGAGGCCGCGCGCCGCGCCGTGATCCGCCGTCGCCAGCGCGACGCCGCGGCCGAGGTGACCGCCGCGCTCCCCGCCGTCCTCGCCTCCGTCGACCGCTCCGTCCAGCAGGCCCGGGCCGAGCTCGTCGCGGCCGAGGCGGCGCGCTCGCAGCAGAACGCCGAGCTGCAGGGGCTCCGCCGCGAGGAGGCGAGCGTGCGCGACCGGCTCCAGTCCGTCACCGAGAGCGTCCACGGCCTCGAGCTGCAGATCTACGAGAAGAGGCTGCAGCTCACCGGTCTGCTCGAGCGCGCCGCGTCCGAGCTCGGGCTCGCCGAGGACGTGCTGGTGGAGGAGTACGGTCCCGGAGTCGGCGTCCCCGACGAGACGGACGAGGAGCAGGAGCCGCGGCCCTACGTCCGCGAGGAGCAGCGCCGCCGCCTCGAGAAGGCCGAGAAGCAGCTGGGGCAGCTGGGCCGCGTCAATCCGCTCGCGCTGGAGGAGTTCGCCGCGCTGGAGCAGCGGCACGCGTTCCTGACCGAGCAGCTGGCCGACCTCACCGGGACCCGGCGGGACCTGCTCACCATCATCGAGGAGCTCGACGAGACGATGCAGACCGTGTTCGCCTCCGCATTCGACGACACGCAGGCGGCGTTCGCGGACGTGTTCCCCGTCCTCTTCCCCGGCGGCACCGGCAGCATCCGCCTGACCGACCCGGAGAACCTGCTCACCACTGGCATCGAGGTCGCGGTGCGGCCGGCCGGCAAGAAGATCGAGCGGCTGTCGCTCCTCTCCGGAGGGGAGCGCTCGCTCGCGGCCGTGGCGTTCATGGTCGCCATCTTCAAGTCGCGGCCGAGCCCCTTCTACATCATGGACGAGGTGGAGGCCGCCCTCGACGACGCGAATCTCGGCCGACTGCTCAGCATCTTCGAGGACCTGCGCACCTCGAGCCAGCTGATCGTCATCACCCACCAGAAGCGGACCATGGAGATCGCGGACGCCCTCTACGGCGTCTCGATGCGGCAGGACGGCGTCTCGGCCGTCGTCGGCCAGCGCGTCGCCGCGCCCCCGGCCTGAACCCGCCTCCCCGACCGCTCGGAGGCGCGCCCGCCGGTAGCCTGGACCCATGGCAGAACGCACCTCCTGGTCGCTCGGCCGCGCACTGCGCGGCCTGTTCGAGAAGCGCACGATCGACGACCAGACCTGGGACGACCTCGAGACGGCGCTGATCACCGCCGACTTCGGCCCCGACATCACCGAGGAGATCGTCGACGACCTCCGCGCCAAGGTCGCCCGCTACTCCACCACCGACCCGCGCGACCTGCAGCGGATGCTCCGCGAGTCCCTCGAGGAGCGCCTGTCGAAGTACGACACGACCCTCAAGCTCAGCGAGCGCCCCGCCGTGATCCTCGTGGTCGGCGTGAACGGCGTCGGCAAGACCACGACCATCGGCAAGTTCGCCAAGTTCCTCCGCAACTATGGCCGGAGCGTCGTGGTCGGCGCGGCCGACACCTTCCGCGCGGCGGCGGTCGACCAGCTCGCCACCTGGGCGCAGCGCGCCGACGCCCAGATCGTCCGCCCTCAGCAGGAGCGCCAGGATCCGGCGTCCGTCGCCTTCCAGACCGTGCAGTTCGCGAAGGACACCGGCGTCGAGATGGTCATCATCGACACGGCCGGCCGCCTGCACACCAAGGGCGGGCTGATGGACGAGCTCACGAAGATCAAGCGCGTCATCGAGAAGCAGGCCCCGATCTCCGAGATCCTGCTCGTGCTCGACGCGACGACCGGTCAGAACGGGCTGAGCCAGGCCGAGGCGTTCATCGAGCACGCGGGCGTCACCGGCCTTGTCATCACCAAGCTCGACGGCTCCGCGAAGGGCGGCTTCGTCCTCGCGGTCCAGGAGCGCACCGGCATCCCGATCAAGCTCGTCGGCCAGGGCGAGGGCATCGGCGACCTCACCGGCTTCACCCCCCACGTCTTCGCCCAGCAGCTCGTCAGCTGAGCGGCCCCGCCCGGGACGACGCGCCGGCGCCGTCCCGGTGGCGGGCTACACGGCCTGCGAGAAGCCCAGTGCCGCGTCGGCGAGGTGGCGCAGGTGCTCCGGGACCGGCAGCCCCTTCGACTCCATCGAGCGCGCCCAGAGCCGGCCGGCCCGGTAGGAGGAGCGGACCAGGGGCCCGGCGAGGACGCCGAGGAAGCCGATGTCCTCGGCCTCTTCCTTGATCGCCACGAACTCCTCCGGGTGCACCCAGCGGTCCACCGGCAGATGCCGCGGCGTCGGGCGGAGGTACTGCGTGATGGTCACGATGTCGGTGCCGGCGTCGTAGAGGTCCTGCAGCGCCTGCGAGATCTCCTCCCGCTCCTCGCCCATGCCGAGGATGAGGTTCGACTTCGTGATCAGCCCCGCCTCCCGGCCCTGGGTGAGCACGTCGAGCGAGCGCTCGTAGCGGAAGGCCGGCCGGATGCGCTTGAAGATCCGCGGCACCGTCTCGACGTTGTGGGCGAACACCTCCGGCTCCGCGTCGAACACCCGCTGCAGGTGCTCGGCGCGGCCCGTGAAGTCCGGGACCAGGATCTCGACCCCCGTGCCCGGAGCCTGGGCGTGGATCTGGCGGATGGTCTCGGCGTAGAGCCAGGAGCCCTCGTCCGGCAGGTCGTCGCGGGCGACTCCGGTGACGGTCGCGTAGCGGAGCTTCATCCGCGCCACGGACTCGCCGACGCGCCGGGGCTCGTCCGCGTCGTAGTCCGCGGGCTTCCCGGTGTCGATCTGGCAGAAGTCGCAGCGGCGGGTGCACTGGGCGCCCCCGATGAGGAAGGTCGCCTCGCGGTCCTCCCAGCACTCGAAGATGTTGGGGCAGCCCGCCTCCTGGCAGACGGTGTGCAGCTCCTCGCTCTTCACCAGCGACTGCAGCTGCCGGTACTCCGGGCCCATCGAGGCCTTCGTGCGGATCCACTCGGGCTTGCGCTCGATCGGCGTCTCGGCGTTGCGGATCTCCAGCCGCAGGAGCTTGCGGCCGCCGGCCTCGGCGCTCACGCGGCGACCTCCTCGATGCGGGCGGAGAAGGCGGGGGCCGCCTCCGAGAAGCGCGCCGCCACCCGCGCTCGCACCGCCTCCATCAGCGGAGCCTCGCCGCGCTCGCGCTCGAGCGTGGTCACTCCGGCGTCGGCGATGCCGCAGGCGACGATGCGGGCGTAGGGCTCGAGGCTGTTCGAGACGTTGAGGGCGAATCCGTGCATCGTCACGCCCGAGGCGACGCGGATGCCGATCGCGGCGATCTTGTCGGCGCCGCCGTCTCTCGGGATCCACACTCCCGAGCGCCCGTCGACGCGCCGCCCCTGCACCCCCAGGTCGTCGAGAGCGGCGATCAGCACGCCCTCCAGCGAGCGGACGTAGGCGACCACGTCGACGGGCTCGCCGAGCCGCACGATCGGGTAGCCGACGAGCTGGCCCGGACCGTGCCAGGTGATCCGCCCTCCGCGGTCGACGTCGACCACGGGCGAGCCGTCGTCCGGGCGCTCGTGCGCCTCGGTGCGCTTGCCTGCGGTGTAGACGGAGGAGTGCTCGCAGAGCACGAGGGTGTCCGGCCTCGAGCCCGCCACCACCTCGGCGTGCAGGCGGCGCTGCAGCTCCCAGCCGTCGGCGTAGTCCAGGGGGTCCGCGGAGTCGCCCGCCACCAGTGTCTCGATCACCGGGCCACCCTAACCCTGTTCTTGGACCCGGACCAGTTAATCCGGTTCGCGGTGATCGCGCCGATCGCGACCGGATCGGCGGCCCCGCCCGCCGACCCTCCCGGCCTCCGGTAGAATTCCGGGCATCATGGCTACTTTCGGCACCCTCTCCGATCGACTCGTCGAGACCTTCAAGAACCTCCGCACGAAGGGCAAGCTCTCCGCGTCGGACGTCGACGGCACCGTCCGCGAGATCCGGCGGGCCCTCCTCGACGCCGACGTCGCGCTGGAGGTCGTGAAGGAGTTCACCGGCAAGGTGCGCGAGCGCGCCCTCGGCGACGAGGTCAACAAGGCGCTCAACCCGGCCCAGCAGGTCGTCCAGATCGTCAACGAGGAGCTCGTCGCGATCCTCGGCGGGCAGTCCCGCCGCCTCGAGTTCGCCAAGCGCCCGCCGACCGTCATCATGCTCGCCGGCCTCCAGGGCGCGGGCAAGACGACGCTCGCGGGCAAGCTCGGCAAGTACCTCGGCAAGGACGGCCACACCCCGCTGCTCGTCGCGGCCGACCTCCAGCGCCCCAACGCGGTGCAGCAGCTGCAGGTCGTCGGCGAGCAGGCCGGAGTCGCGGTCTACGCGCCCGAGCCGGGCAACGGCGTCGGCAACCCGGTCAAGGTCGCCCAGAACGCGATCCGCTTCGCGACCGACAAGCAGTACGACACGGTCATCATCGACACGGCCGGACGCCTCGGCGTCGACGCCGACATGATGAAGCAGGCCGCCGACATCCGCCGCGTCACGAACCCCGACGAGGTCCTGTTCGTCATCGACGCGATGATCGGCCAGGACGCGGTCGCGACCGCCAAGGCCTTCCAGGAGGGCGTCGACTTCACCGGCGTCGTCCTCTCCAAGCTCGACGGCGACGCCCGCGGAGGCGCGGCGCTCTCGGTCGCCTCGCTCACCGGCCGCCCGATCCTCTTCGCCTCCACGGGCGAGTCGCTCGACGACTTCGAGCAGTTCCACCCCGACCGCATGGCGAGCCGCATCCTCGACCTCGGCGACGTGCTGACGCTCATCGAGCAGGCCCAGTCCGCGTTCGACGAGGACGAGGCGCGCAAGATCGCCGAGAAGATCATGGGGGACACGTTCACCCTCGACGACTTCCTCGGCCAGATGCAGCAGCTGCGCAACATGGGCTCGATCAAGAAGATGATCGGCATGCTGCCCGGCGCGAAGGGCATGCGAGAGCAGCTCGACCAGTTCGACGAGCGCGAGATCGTGCGCACCGAGGCGATCATCCAGTCGATGACGAAGGCGGAGCGGGTCAACCCGAAGCTGCTCAACGGCTCGCGGCGCCTGCGCATCGCCCGCGGCTCCGGCATGACGGTCACGGACGTCAACCAGCTCGTCCAGCGCTTCGAGCAGGCCGCCAAGATGATGAAGACGGTCGCCAAGGGCGGCATGCCCTCGGTCCCCGGGATGGGCCCGGTGCCCGGCGCCGGCTACCAGGGCCGCCCGAAGCCGCAGAAGAAGAAGAGCAGCAAGTCCGGCAACCCCGCGAAGCGCGCGGCCGAGAACGCGGCGATCACCTCCGGGCCCCGCCCGGGCGATGCGGGCGGCTCCGGCTTCGGCCTGGGCGGCGGCGCCGGCAAGGGCGCCCAGCCCACGCCGGAGGAGCTCGAGCAGCTGCAGAAGCTCCTCGGGCGATGAGGCGGGTCGCAGCCGGACGCGCGGGCGGGATCCTCGTCCTCGCGGCCGTGCTCGGGCTCACCGGCTGCGCCGAGGGCTCCGGGGTCGACGCGATGACGGCGCCCTCCCCGGAGGACCTGGTCGGCCGCTGGGTGACGGGCGTCTCCTACGACGCGCCCGACGTGCCGTTCCTCCTGATCGCGGAGGACGGGACCTGGACGGGCTCCGACGGCTGCAACGGCGCGCAGGGCGAGTGGTCGATCGACCAGGCGGGCGCGCTCACCGTCTCGGCCGGGCCGAGCACGCTGATCGCCTGCGACGGCGTCGCATTGCCGACGATCTTCTCGGAGGCGGCGATGGCCTCGATCGACGGCGGACGGCTCCGCCTGTTCGACGACGAGGGGGCCACCGTCGTCAAGCTCGCCCGCTCCACGAGCGACGAGGCGCCCTCGCCGTCGCCGGACCCGGCGGGGGAGTAGCGCGCCGTCCCTCCGCGGGCCGCAGCGGGGATCCCCGTGAGGCGCACCGCTCGCTAGCGTGAGGGCATGACAACCGCACACGCGCGCCCCGTCCGCATCGGCGTCCAGATCGCACCGCAGCACGTCCCCTACGAGGTCATCCGCGACACGCTCGCCGAACTCGAGGACCTCGGCGTCGACATCGCCTTCAACTGGGACCACTTCTTCCCGCTCTCGGGAGAGCCGAACGGCCTGCACTTCGAGGGCTGGAGCATGCTCGCGGCCTGGGCCGAGCAGACCAGCCGCATCGAGTTCGGCCCGCTGGTCACCTGCAACAGCTACCGGAACCCCGACCTCCTCGCCGACATGGCGCGCACGGTCGACCACATCAGCGCCAAGGGCGCCGAGGGCCGTCTGATCTTCGGCATCGGCTCGGGCTGGTTCGAGCGCGACTACGAGGAGTACGGCTACGAGTTCGGCACCCCGGGCTCCCGCCTCGACGAGCTCTCCGAGGCGATGCCGCGCATCCGCAGCCGGTGGTCGATGCTCAACCCGGCGCCCACCCGCGACATCCCGGTGATGATCGGCGGCGGCGGCGAGAAGAAGACGCTGCGGATCGTCGCCGAGCACGCCGACATCTGGCACAGCTTCTCGGACGTCCCGACGCTCGAGCGCAAGCTCGGCGTGCTCTCGGAGTGGTGCGGCCGCGTCGACCGCGACCCGGCGGCGATCGAGATCTCGACCGGCGCGAGCGTGCGCGGCGGTGTCGGCGACGCCTCCTTCGACGTGCTCGACCAGCAGTACGATCTGGGCGCCCGCCTGTTCACGCTCGGCATCACCGGTCCGGACATCGACCTCGCGCCCGTGCGCGACCTGCTCGGCTGGCGCGACGGCCGGAACAGCACCGCGCGCTGACCCGGCGGGGCGCCGTCACGGCGGCGCCCCGCGTCGGAGTCAGGCCGCCGGCGCGTCCGTCGCCTTCTGTCCCGTCGGCACCGCCCGGGCGAGGCCGGACTTCTCGGCCGCCACCTCGAACGCGTCGGCCAGGGCGCGCTGGCCCTCGACGGTGGGATGCACGCCGTCCTCGCCGAGCAGCCCGTCCTCGCGGAGGGGGTCCGGGTACTCGAGCGCACCGCCGCCGGCGGCCGTCACGGCCTCGACCAGCGCCGCGTCGTACTCGTCGAGATCGGAGGGGCGCGGGTCGGGGCCCCAGACCGAGTCGAGCGCGATGAGCCGGGCCGAGGGCGAGGCGGACACGATCGCGTCCACCGCCGGCCCGATCGCGGCGTCCACGTCCTCCGGATCCCAGCCCAGGTCGTTGCTGCTGGCGATCAGCACGATCGCGTCGGGCCGGGTGTCGGCGATCTCCTCCGCGCGGTCGCCGATCGCGACGCCGCAGTCGCCCGGCTCGATGAAGCCGCCGCCGTCGCAGCCCAGGTTCGTGACCTCCCAGCCGAGGTCGTCGCCGACGAGTGCGGGCCAGGCCTGCTCCGGGTCGACCGTCAGACCGCGCACGATGCTGTCGCCGACGATCGTCACCCGGGAGCCGGCGGGAAGAGAGCCGCCGATCGAGAGCGGCAGCGGATCGGCGGTGACGGTCGGGAGGGGAGTGGCGGTGCCGGTGGGGGACGCGGTCGCCGGGCCGGTCGTCGTCGAGGACGAGCAGCCGGCGAGGCCGAGGGCCAGGGCGCCGATCGCGGCTGCGGCGAGGAGGACGGGACGCGTCATGAGCGGGGATCCCGGAGCCCGTCGCGCAGCTCGCCCGCGAGCGCCCGGACCACCGCCGTGAGGTCGCCGTCGTTCGCCGCGGCCGTCCGCAGCTGGCGCTGGTAGCTCGCTCCCGCGACCAGGATCAGCTCGACGTCGCCGAGCTCCTTCACGCAGTCGAGACGCTCGGCGACCGGTGCGAGGGTGACGAGCAGGTCGCGGATGTCGTCGGTGACCAGGCGCTCCGCTCCAGCGGCGTCGAGGATGATCTCGGCGTCGAGCCCGTAGCGGGCCGCGCGCCACTTGTTCTCGCGCACGTACCAGGGCTGCATCGTCGGAAGGTCCTCGCCCGCGTCCAGCCGCGACGAGAGGTGCTCGACGAGGCACTGGATCAGCGCGGCGACCGCTCCGATCTCCTCCGCGGAGGAGAGGCCGTCGCACGCGCGCATCTCGAGAGTGCCCCACTGCGGCGAGGGGCGGATGTCCCAGCGGACCTCCGTGTGGTCGTCGATGACGCCGGTGCGCATCATGTCGTCGACGTACTCCTCGTAGTTCGCCCAGGCACCGAACTGCGGAGGCAGGCCCGCCGTCGGCAGCTGCTGGAACATCAGCGCACGGTTCGAGGCGTAGCCCGTGTCGACCCCGCCCCAGAACGGGCTCGACGCCGAGAGCGCCTGCAGGTGCGGGTAGTAGTCGAGCAGGGAGTTGAGGATCGGCAGCACCTTGTCGCGGTGCTCGATGCCGACGTGCACGTGGATGCCCCAGATCATCATGTTCCGACCCCACCACTGGGTCCGGTCGATGAGGCGGTGGTACCGCTCCTTGTCCGTGATGGCCTGGTCGAACCACTGCGCGAACGGGTGCGTGCCCGAGCACACGAGGTCGAGTCCCATGGGGTCGGTGATCTCGCGCACCTGCCGCAGCTGGTCCTGCAGATCGGCGACCGCGTCGCGGACGGAGGTGTGCACGCCGGAGACCAGCTCGACCGTGTTGCGCAGGAGCTCGCCGGTGATGTGCGGGTGCGGGGCGCCGTCGTCGCCGCGGAGCGCCTCCAGCACCACATCGGCGACGTTGGCGAGATCGCCCGTCTGCCGGTCGACGATCGCGACCTCCCACTCGATCCCGAGCGTGGAGCGGTCTGATGCGGCGAAGCTGATCTCCATGGCGTGGTCCTCATCGGATCCGGGCGTCCGCCGATCGGGACGCGCCTCGCCATCCTGCCACCTGCGGCCGGGGCGGACGCCGAGTCCCGGCGGAGGCCTTCCGGGTCCCGCGAGGCCCGCTCCCGCGAGGGTGCCGCTGGGCGGCGGCGTGCCGGGCCCGCACCGGGTCGGTTTTTCTGGCAGAATGATCCGTCGGGTCCGAGGCGGTCGACCCTCTACTCACCGCCGACGAAACCCCCTCGAGCTTCCGCCGGGTGTGCCCCCACGCTCACGGCTCAGTTCATCCATCATCGACCGGACACCGGTCAACGACCACACAGGAGAATTGTGGCTGTCAAGATTCGTCTGAAGCGCCTCGGCAAGATCCGGGCGCCCTACTACCGCATCGTCGTCGCCGACTCGCGCACCAAGCGCGACGGCCGCGTGATCGAGGAGATCGGCAAGTACCACCCGACCGAGCAGCCCTCGTTCATCCAGGTCGACTCGGAGCGCGCGCAGTACTGGCTCGGAGTCGGCGCGCAGCCGACCGAGCAGGTCGCCGCGATCCTCAAGCTGACCGGCGACTGGGGCCGCTTCAAGGGCGACGCCGACGCCGTCAGCACCGTCCAGGTGAAGGAGCCCAAGGCTCCGTTCGTCGTCGACGCGAAGAAGAAGCCCGTCCTCAAGCCGAAGTCCGAGGCTCCGGCCAAGGCCGCCCCGGTCGAGGACACCGCCGACGAGACCTCCACCGAGGCGTAGTCAGTGCTCGCTCCCGCCGTCGAACACCTCGTCAAGGGGATCGTCGAGAACCCCGATGAGGTCAGTGTCGTGGCCACGAGCTCCCCGCGCGGAGAGGTCCTCGAGGTGCGCGTGCACCCCGAGGACCTCGGCCGCGTGATCGGACGCTCCGGTCGCACCGCCAAGGCCGTCCGCACTCTCGTCGCCGCGCTCGCCGACGGGCGCCGCGTGCGCGTCGACGTCGTCGACACCGACAAGTAGAGGTGTCGGTCACCGGACCGGGCACGACGCAGCTCCGCGTCGCCCGACTCACCAAGGCACACGGGCTCAAGGGCGCCATCAAGCTCGAGCTCTACACGGACGAGCCCGACAAGCGCTTCACCCCCGGATCCACGTTCACGCTGCAGGTCCCGCGCACCTCCGAGTGGCACGGCAGGAAGCTCGAGCTCGTCGAGCTGCGCTGGTACAACAGCCACCCCGTCGCGTTCTTCCGAGGCGTCGACGACCGCAACGCCGCTGAGACCCTCCTGAAGGCGATCCTCTGGATCGACGAGGAGGTGCAGACCCAGCCGGGCGAGGACGACTCCTGGTACGACTACCAGCTGGTCGGCATGAAGGTCGTCCGCGACGGCGTCGAGGTCGGCACCGTCCGCCGCGTCGACCACTTCCCCGCGCAGGACCTGCTCATCGTCGGTACCCCCTCCGGCGAGGTGATGGTGCCGTTCGTGAACGCGATCGTCCCCTCCGTCGACGCCACCGCCGGGATCGTCACGGTCACGCCTCCGATCGGCCTGTTCGAGGAGGCTCCCGAGGAGGAGCCCGCCGCGGTCGACCTCAGCGGTGTCGACCTCGCGGACCCGGCGCTGAGCGCGCCTGCGGACGCCGATGCGCCGGACGCCTCCGATGACGCGGACTCCGCTCTCGAGGAGCCCGCCGACGACGAGCCCTCGGCCGCCTCCGACGCCGCCTCCGAGGAGGAGCCCCGGTCGTGAGGATCGACATCGTCACGATCTTCCCGGAGTTCTTCGGCGTGCTCGACATCAGCCTGCTCGGCCGTGCGCGGCAGAGCGGGCTGATCGAGCTCGGCGTGCACGACCTGCGCGACTTCACCCACGACCGCCACCGCACCGTCGACGACACGCCCTACGGCGGCGGCGCCGGCATGGTGATGCGACCGGAGCCGTGGGGCGAGGCGCTCGACACGATCCTCGACGGCGCGGACGACCCCGTCGTGATCTTCCCGTCGCCCGCGGGCGAGCTGTTCACCCAGGCGACCGCCCGCGAGCTCGCGGAGGAGTCCTCCCTCGTCTTCGGCTGCGGCCGCTACGAGGGCATCGACCAGCGCGTCGTGGACCACACCGCCGAGCGCGCGCGGGTCCGGCTGATCAGCCTCGGCGACTACGTCCTCAACGGAGGAGAGGTCGCCGTGATGGCGATGATCGAGGCCGTCGGACGCCTGGTCCCGGGCGTCGTCGGCAACCCGGCGAGCCTGGTCGAGGAGAGCCACTCCGACGGGCTGCTCGAGTACCCGAGCTACACCAAGCCCGCCTCCTGGCGGGGCCTCGACGTCCCTCCGGTGCTCCTCAGCGGCAACCACGGGGCGATCGCCGCCTGGCGCCACGAGCAGAGCGTCGAGCGCACGCGCCGCGTCCGCCCCGAACTGCTTCCCTAGCCCCTAGCCGCACGGTCACCGGGCCGCGAGGGCCAGGTGCCGGTCGCGGAGGGCGAGGAAGAGGGGGAACGCGAACGCGAGGGCGACCAGCGGCGCGAGCAGCACCAGGATCCACACGCGGCGCATCCCGATCCGGCGGCCCTCCACCACCATGAAGGCGACGGCTGCGATCGCGACGACCAGCAGGTCGGTCGAGAACGACGACACCCACGGCCCGCCCGCGGCGAGGCCGGCGAGCACGTCCGCGCCCTCCTGCATCGCCCGCACGTTCCAGGTCCAGGTCCCGATCAGCCCGGCCAGGGCGAGGGCGAGGTAGACGATCCCGAGCGGCGTCCAGCCGCGGTGCAGCCGGCTCATGCGCGGGCCTCCGTTCGTGCGAGGGTGAGGATCGTCCCTCCGGCGAGGGCGACCACGGCCACAGTAGCGACGGCGAGGGTCAGCGCGTCCGGTGCGGTCAGCGCCTGTCCGCGCAGCGCCTGCCAGCAGGTGAGGGCGACCGCGGCCGCCCAGGCCGCCGAGGCCAGTGCGACGAGCCGCAGCCGGGTGGATGCGGGGCGCAGCACGGGGATCCGGGGTGCCAGCCGTCCGAGCAGCAGCGCGAGCAGCGGGAGCCCCTGCAGAGCGTGCATCCCGACGAAGTGCGGGATGCGCAGATCGCCCCCCGTGGTGCTCCAGCCCAGGAGGGGGAGGCCGGGTCCGCCGTCCGCGACTCCGACGGCGTGCGCGCCGACGACGCCCTGGTAGTCGCTGATCTGGCCGGGCGAGGGCCCCGTCATCAGGAACGCGAGGGCCATCCCGACGAGCCCGATCACGAGTCCGGCGCGGACGGCGAGCGTCAGCGCCGGATCGCCGAGCGGCACCCGCGCCAGGAGGGCGGCGAGGACCAGCGTCGCCAGCCAGACCACCACGATCGAGACGGCCATCGAGGCCCAGAGTGCGGCGTGCAGGGGAGTGGAGACGTCGAAGTGGCTGCGCTCGCCGACCAGGGCGGCGCCTCCGATCACGACCATCTCGACCGCCAGGCCGACCGCCGCGACCGTGCCCAGCGCTCGGGCGGGGCGGCGCCGGCGGGGCACGAGCCCGATCAGCCAGGCGAGCGTCACGGCGTACAGCGCGATCGAGAGGCAGAACTTCAGCGGCTTGCCCCAGAGCGGCTGCCCGCCGAGCTCGCGGGGATCGACGACCAGCGCGATCGCGCAGAGGAGGGCGCCGACCGCCATCGCGGCAGCGAGCACCAGGAGGGGCCGGTGCGGGGCGGCGGAGGCTGTGCTCGCGGGCGTCTCGGTCGCCGTGCTCATCGGATCGCCTCCGCGCCGCCGCCGAAGCGGCTCTGCGTCTCGCGCGCCTGGGCGACGCGCCGGAGCGACTGCAGCACCACGTCTCCGAGCGCGGTGCCGACCGCGGCGACGGCCGCCTGCTCGCTCACGCTCTCGCGGGCCTGCAGCTCGTCGAGGTCGGCGGAGGCGACGAGGGCGGCGGCGCGGGCGTAGGTCTCGAGCCAGCCGGCGCTCATCGGTCCGGTGGAGAGCTCGAGCGCGTCGAGCGCCCGTGCCGCCGTCGCGACGGCAGGGTGGCCGCAGTGGTCGGAGCCCGCGGCCTCGGCGATCCGCCGCGTCGACGCCTCGGTGGCGGACGCGGTCGAGTCGGCGCTCACGGAGACCACGTCCTGCGCCACCTCGAACGCTGCTGTCGGACCGACGCCCGCGTCGAGCGCGGCCGTGATCCGCTTCGCGCCGGCGATGCCGACGCCGCCGCTCTCGATGAGCGCCCGGAGCAGCGTCAGGCGGGCGACATGGGCGTCCCCGTACTCCGCCCGCTGAGGGCCGGCGGCGTCGCCCGGCGGCAGCAGCCCCTCCCGGATGTAGTACTTGATCGTGGGCAGGCTGACGCCGCTGCTGCGGCTGAGCTCCGAGATTCTCACGTGGACAGTATCGCTATCGGATAGCGGTACTGTCCACCATTTGATCAGTTCCGCGCGGAGAGGACGATGTTCCCCGTCTCGGTGATGGCGATCGTGTGCTCCATGTGGGCGCCGCGAGAGCCGTCACGGCTGCGGAGGGTCCAGCCGTCCTTGTCCGTGTAGATCTCGTCGGTCGTCTGCAGGAACCACGGCTCGATCGCGACGACGAGGCCCGGGCGGAGCGGGTAGCCGCGGCCGGCGCGTCCGTCGTTGGGGATGTGCGGATCGCCGTGCATCGTGCGGCCGACGCCGTGGCCGCCGAAGTCGGTGTTGATGGACAGGCCCTCGGCGTGCGCGACGGCCGCGATGGCCGCGGAGATGTCGCCGATCTTCTTCCCGGGCTGGGCGGCGGCGATGCCGGCCTCGAGCGCGCGGGTGGTGGTGTCGATGAGGGCGAGGTCCTCCTCGCGCGGCGTCCCGACCACGACGCTGATGGCCGAGTCGGCGACCCAGCCGTTCACGGAGGCGGCGAAGTCGAGGGTGAGCAGGTCGCCGTCCTTCAGCCGGTAGTCGAAGGGCAGGCCGTGCAGCACCGCGTCGTTGACGGAGGTGCAGATGACCTTGCCGAAGGGGCTCGCGCCGAAGGAGGGGTGGTAGTCGATGTAGCAGGACTCGGCGCCGGCCGTGCGGATCATGTCGTGGGCGAGCCGGTCGAGCTCCAGCAGGTTCACGCCGACCGCGGCGGCGGCGGAGGTGGCCTTCAGTACTTCGCCGACGAAGCGGCCGGCGGGACGCATCTCCTCGATCTCGGCGGGGGTGCGTAGCTCGATCATCCTGATCCTCTCGGGGTCCGCTGAGCCGTCGCTCAGCGGTGGTGGGTACGGTCGGTGCATGCGCACGCGACGGGCATTCGGTTCCTGGCAGTTCCCGGCGGCGATCGTGCTGCCCTTGTGGATCCTCCTCGGCTATGGGGTCTTCGGAGGAGCGAGCGGCTGGACCGTGCTCGGCCTGGTGATCGCCCTCCCCATTCTGGCGGTCGCGCTGGCGGCTGTGGCCGCGATCGTCGCATTCCGGGTGACCGTCCGGCCCACGCGCACTCCCGCGTGGAGCGACGTGGCCGTGGTCGGCGCCTGGCACCTCTCCCTGATCGCCTTCGGCTTCTTCCCGCCCGGCGCCTGGGCGCTGGGCCTGCTCTCGGTGGTCCTCGGAGTGGCGGCCTTCTGGCACTCGGCGTGGCGGTTCCTCGCCGACGCGAGGGCCACTCTCCTCGCCTTCTCGGAGGCGGCGTCCGTGCAGGCCGAGGGCGCTCACCGCCCCGTCGCCGGCGAGGGCTTCGACCCGGAGCGCCCGCAGGACGGGCAGACCATCGTCCTCTGAGGGGTCGGGCGTCCCGAGAGGCGCTGTCTCCTGCGAGGCCTCGCCCTGCTCCACAGCTCGGCCCTCTCGACGGACCCGCCCTCTGCGCGGCTCTGCCCTCCGGGTGACCCTGCCCTCCAGACGAGCCTGCTTTGACTCGGATCGACGCGGCATGGCAGAATGAGCGCTTGTGCCTCGCGCAGGCTCTGCCACAGGGGAGCCGCGACGACGTGGGCACGACCGACTTCCATCAACGAAACGGTGTTCGACCTGTGGCGGGCACGGAGAGCGATACAGCATGCACATCCTCGATTCCGTCGATGCGGCGTCCCTCCGCAGCGATGTCCCGGACTTCCGCGCCGGCGACACCGTCAAGGTCCACGTCAACATCGTCGAGGGCTCCCGCTCGCGCATCCAGGTCTTCCAGGGCGTCGTCATCGGCCGCTCCAACGAGGGCGTCCGCGAGACCTTCACCGTCCGCAAGGTGAGCTTCCAGGTCGGCGTCGAGCGCACGTTCCCCGTGCACTCGCCGGTCATCGACCACATCGAGGTCGTCACCCGCGGTGACGTCCGTCGCGCGAAGCTCTACTACCTGCGCAACCTGCGCGGCAAGAAGGCCAAGATCAAGGAGAAGCGCGACGCCTGAGCGGCTTCCGCACGACTTCTCGGGAACCCCGGTCCACCTATGATGGACCGGGGTTCCTCCCTTTCTCGGGGGCGATCCGTCCGGGGAGTCCACCCGGTGATGCACAGTAGGGGCGACGGCGAGCGATGACAGACAGCACGGCCCCGGTCCGCCTCCCCGGAGGCGAGGACCACGCCCGCCACTCGGCGGATCCGTCCGAGAAGCGCCCGCGCAAGCGCCGGGGTGTCCTGCTCTTCCTCCGCGACGTGCTGATCATCTTCGTGGTCGCGGTGCTCGTCTCCTTCCTCGTGAAGACCTTCCTGATCCGCTCGTTCTACATCCCCTCCTCCTCCATGGAGCAGACGCTCGTGGAGAACGATCGCATCCTCGTGAACGAGCTCGTGCCCGGAGTCGTGCCGATCTCGCGGGGCGACGTCGTCGTCTTCCGCGATCCCGGCGGATGGCTCTCGCCGAGCTCCGAGCCCTCCGTGCCGCCGTTCCAGGCCGCGGTCGACTCCGCCCTCGCGCTCGTCGGCCTCACCGCTCCCGACAGCAACGACCACCTCATCAAGCGCGTCATCGGCCTGCCGGGCGACCACGTGACCTGCTGCACACCGCTCGGCCAGGTCGAGATCAACGGCAACCCGATCGACGAGCCCTACGTGAAGCTGCCGGACGGGGTGCAGGCGGTCTCGGCCACCCCCTTCGACGTCGTCGTGCCCGAGGGCTCGCTCTGGGTGATGGGCGACAACCGCTACAACTCCGCCGACTCCCGCTACAACACCGACAAGCCGGGCGGCGGCTTCGTGCCGATCGACAACGTCGTGGGGCGCGCGATCCTCGTCACCTGGCCCGTGCAGCAGTGGGCGTGGCTCGACGACTACCCGTCGGTGTTCCGCGGAGTCGACACCGAGGCCTCCGAGGAGGGCTCGGACGACGCGCAGAGCGGGCAGGGCTAGGTGGTCGTCGCCGAGCCGACGCTGACGCAGGAGCGGCGCCTCTTCCGGCAGGGCTACGAGACGGTCATCGGCTGCGACGAGGTCGGCCGCGGCGCGATCGCCGGCCCGGTGTCGGTCGGCGTCGTGTCGATCGGCAGCCGTTGCGGGCGCTTCCCCGAGGGGCTCCGCGACTCCAAGATGCTCGCTCCCGCCCGCCGCGAGGCGCTCCTGCCGGGAGTCGCGAAGTGGGTCTCGGCCTGGGCGATCGGCGAGTCCTCGGCGGACGAGATCGACGAGACCGGGATCATCGCCGGACTCGGCCGCGCCGCGTCGAGGGGCATCGAGCGCCTCGCCGACCAGGGCGTCGACCTCGCCACCGCCGTCGTCCTCCTCGACGGCGCCCACGACTGGCTGACGCCCGCGCTGGGCGAGTGGGCGGCCGAGCTGACGATCGTCACCCGCGTGAAGGCCGACCGCGACTGCGCCGCCGTCTCCGCCGCCTCCGTGCTCGCGAAGGTGGGGCGGGACGGTCAGATGGTGCGCCACCACGACGACTTCGCCGACTACGCCTGGGACAGCAACAAGGGCTACGGCAGCGCCGCGCACTGGGCGGGGATCGAGCGGGTCGGCCCGTCCCCGCTCCACCGGGTGACCTGGCTGTCGAAGTCGCGGGAGAGCGTCGAGGAGCCGCTCCCGGCGCTCGGGCCCGTCGGCTCGGCGTAGGATTGTCCAACGATGGATGAGGACGAATTCGAGGACTACGACCGCGAGGTCGAGCTGGCACTGTACCGGGAGTACCGCGACGTCGTCTCGCAGTTCTCGTACGTCGTCGAGACCGAGCGCCGGTTCTACCTGGCGAACGAGGTCGACCTGGTCCGCCGCGACACCGAGCACGACTTCTACTTCGAGCTGACCATGCGCGACGTGTGGGTCTGGGACGTCTACCGCTCCGACCGCTTCGTGAAGTCGGTGCGCGTGCTGACCTTCAAGGACGTCAACGTCGAGGAGCTCTCCCGCAAGGAGTTCGAGCTCCCCAAGGAGCTCGCGCTCGACGAGTAGGGCGCTGTCGCGGCAGGCTCCGGACCCCTTGCTGGTCGCGTAGCCGCCTCCGACGACCCATCGAGACCCGGTGCCCGGAGCCCCACCCCGCTCCGGAGCTCTCTCGGATCCGCGGCTCCGCGGGTCTCGTCGTCAGGCAACGCGGGTTCCTCCTGCTGGTCGCATAGCCGCCCCCGGCGGCGTCCGAAGACCCCGGCCCGACGTCCCTCCCCACCCGCCTCCTCGGCCCTCTTCTCCCCGGATCCCCTCCCGGCCGTCCGACGTTCCTCCCTGCTCCGGCACGCTTCCGGCAGGAGGACGCATGGACAAGGACGAACTGGGGCGGCGCGGCGAGGAGATCGCGGCGGCGCACCTGAGAGACAACGGATTCGAGATCCTCGACCGCAACTGGCGGGTCCGCGAGGGCGAGCTCGACATCGTCGCCCGCGACGGGTCGGCACTGGTCGTGGTGGAGGTGAAGACGCGCTCGTCGACGCGCTTCGGGCTTCCGGTCGAGGCCATCACGCGGGCCAAGGCGCAGCGCCTGCGGCGACTCGCCTACGCCTGGGCCGACGAGCACCACGAGCGCTCCCGCCACCTGCGGATCGACGCGGTCGGCATCGTCGCGCCCGGGGGAGTCCCGTCGCAGATCCGGCACCTGCGGGCGGTGGCCTGATGGGCCTGGGAAGGACCTCGGCGGTCGGTCTCGTCGGCTTCGCGGGAGCCGTGGTCGGGGTGGAGGCGCACTCGGCCGACGGCACCCCGGGCATGGTGATCATCGGCCTGCCCGACGCCGCGCTCGCGCAGGCGAAGGAGCGGGTGCGCTCGGCGGCGATCAACTCCGGGAGCACCATCGCCGAGTACAAGATCACCGTGAACCTCTCGCCGGCCGCGATGCCCAAGCACGGCTCCGCCTTCGATCTCGCCATCGGGCTGGCCGCGCTCGCGTCGCTCCGTGAGGTCGATGCGGAGTCGGTCGCCGCGGTCGTCCATATCGGGGAGCTCGGCCTGGACGGCCGGCTGCGCTCCGTCCCGGGCGTGCTGCCCGCGGTGCTCGCGGCCGCCCGCGAGGGCAGGCGCCGCGTGATGGTCCCCGTCGAGGACCGGCTCGAGGCGGAGCTGGTCGACGGCGTCGAGGTGATCGCGGTCTCCTCGCTGGCGGCGGCCGCCGTCTGGCACGGAGCCGAGTGGGAAGTGCCGGTGCTCCCCGAGGCCGCGCCGCCGTCTGAGACGGTGTCCGAGCCGGAGGCCCGCCTCGACCTCTCCGACATGGTGGGGAACGAGGAGGCGGCCGAGGCGATGGTCGTCGCGGCGGCGGGCGGGCACCACGTGTTCCTGCTCGGGCCTCCCGGCGCCGGGAAGACGATGCTCGCCTCGCGCTTGCCGGGCATCCTCCCCGACCTCGACGACGATGCAGCGCTCGAGGCCACCTGCATGCGCTCGCTCGTCGGAGCGCCGACCGGTGGCGCGCTGGTGCGCAGGCCGCCGTTCGAGAGTCCGCACCACTCGGCCTCGTCGGCAGCGATCGTCGGCGGGGGCAGCGGCCGCATCCGTCCCGGCGCGGTGGCCCGCGCCACCAGGGGCGTGCTGTTCCTCGACGAGGCCCCCGAGTTCTCGTCCGTCGCCCTCGATGCGCTGCGCCAGCCGCTCGAATCCGGCGTGATCCGCATCCACCGCGCGAACGCCGTCGCCGAGTTCCCCGCCCGGGTGCAGCTCGTCCTCGCGGCGAACCCGTGCCCGTGCGGCCGCTTCGGCATCCCCGGAGAGACCTGCACCTGTGCTCCTTCGGTCCGCCGCCGCTACCTCGCGCGGCTCAGCGGACCGCTGCTCGACCGCGTCGACATCCGCCTGACGGTCCGCCGCATCAGCGCGGCTCAGCTGGCCGCACGTCGAGACACGTCCGGCATGTCGACGGCGCAGGCCCGCGCGCGTGTCGCCGCGGCGCGGTCCCTCGCAGCGGCTCGCCTCGCCTCCACTCCATGGACGCTCAACTCGGAGGTCTCCGGCGCCTGGCTGCGCTCGGACGCGGTGCGCCCGACCAGTGCCGAGTCCCGCACGCTCGACCGGGCTCTGGAGCGAGGTCTGGTGACCATGCGCGGCTACGACCGGGTCCTGCGCCTGGCCTGGACGCTCGCGGACCTCGACGCGGCCGACCGGCCGAGTGCCGCCCACCTCGCGCGCGCGCTCGTCCTCCGTGGGGGTGCCGCGTGATCCGGCCCGACGCGCTCTTCGACGCCGCGGAGCTCGACGCCGTTCGTCGACTGCTGCCGAGCGGTTCAGCCGATCAGGACTCGGCTGCCGACGGCGAGCCTTCGGGCGAGTCCGGCTGTGCTCGGAGCGCGCTCGTCGACGCTGCAGCCCGATGCGGCTGGAACTCGCTGACCGAGCCCGGCGACTCCGTCGCCGCCCTCCTCATCGAGAGGGTCGGCGCGGCCGAGGCCTTCGCCCACGTCGTGTCCTCGTCGTCCGCGGAGGAGATCCTCGCGCCCCCGCATCGCGCTCCCTCCGACGAAGGAGGCGCGGCACTCGCGCCCCTCGACTCCGAGGTCGCCGCCCTGCAGTCGGGGCTGGCGCGCTGGCGACCGCGCCTGGACCGCAGGCTGCTGTTCCGCCGGCTCGAGATCGCCGAGCGACTCGGCGCCCGGCTGCTCCTGCCCGGGGCTCCCGTGTGGCCCGAGTCGCTCGACGACCTCGGGCCGCACGCGCCACTCCTGCTCTGGCTGCGCGGTGATCCCGCCGCCTTCGATCCGCCGCACCGCCTCGCCCTCGTCGGCGCCCGCGCTGCCACCGGCTACGGCGAGCACGTCGCCGCCGAGCTCGCCGCGGGCGTCGCGGCGCGAGGCGTCTCCGTCGTCTCGGGCGGTGCCTTCGGGATCGACGCGGTCGCCCACCGTGCCGCCCTCGGCTCCGGAGGCCGGACGGTCGCCCTCCTCGCCGGGGGAGCGGACCGCCTCTACCCGACGGCCCACGCCGACCTCCTCCACCGCATCATCGCCACCCCCGGCTGCGCCGTCGCAACGGAGGTCCCGCCGGGCACCACGCCCACTCGCTGGCGATTCCTGCAGCGCAACCGCCTCATCGCCGCCTCCACCGCGGGCACCGTCGTCGTCGAGGCCGGCGCCCGCTCCGGCTCCCTCAACACCGCCGGCCACGCGGCTGCCCTGGGCCGCCCCCTCGGTGCGGTCCCGGGCCCGGTCACCAGTGCCTCCTCCGCCGGCTGTCACCGGCTCCTCCGCGAGTACGCGGCGACCTGCGTCACCTCGCCGGCGGACGTGCTCGAACTGCTCGCCGTCGGCGACGCCGACGGATCGTGCCGAGCGCTGACCGCGACTGAGGCGCGAGTCCTGGCCGTCGTCGAATCCGAAGGATGCTGTGACGCCGCAACCGTCGCCGGGCTCTCCGGGGAATCGCTCGATTCGGCGCTGTCGGCGCTGGGTGCGCTCCTCGCCGACGGACACGTCCGCCGTTCCGAGGACGGGGACTGGGAGCGTGCACCCGGGTGAGCGGCCCCGCCGCCGCGGCGCTGTCGGCGGTCCGCCCTACGCTGAAGGGGCATCGGCGAGGGGAGCGGCATGGACGCCACGGCAGCAGGACACGGCGGGGAGCGCCCGCGGCTCGGGCACTTCCGCGCCGCCGACAGGGTCATCGCGCATCTGAGCGACACGCACCTGCTGGCCGACGGCGCTCCGCTCTACGGGAAGGTCGACACGGCCGCCCGCCTCGCGCAGGCGGTCGGCCGGCTGGCCGAGCGCGGCGGACGCCTGGACGCGATCGTCGTCACCGGGGACGTCGCGGACCGTGGCGAGGAGGACGCCTACCTGCTCGTGCGCGAGCAGCTCGACCCGGTCGGCGAGCGGTTCGGCTGCCCGATCGTCTGGGTGATGGGCAACCACGACGAGCGCGGAGCCTTCCGGCGGGTGCTCCTCGAGCAGGACCCGGCGGGCGCGGGACCCGTGGATCAGGTCGTCGACCTCGGCGGGCTCCGGCTCATCGCGCTCGACAGCGCGGTGCCCGGCTTCCACCACGGCGACCTCACCGACGCCCAGCTGGCCTGGCTGAAGGACGAGCTCGCCGCACCGGCCCCGCTGGGGACGATCCTCGCCCTGCACCACCCTCCGCTGCCCACGCCGCTCGGCGCGATGACCGTGCTCGAGCTGCGGGGGATCGACCGCCTCGAGGAGGTGGTGCGCGGAACCGACGTCCGCGCGATCCTCGGCGGCCACTTGCACTACCCCACGGCTGCGACCTTCGCGGGCGTGCCCGTGCTCGTCGCCGGCGCCACCAGCTACACGATGGACCTCGGAGCGCCCGAGCGGGAGCTCGCCGGCGTCGACGGAGCGCAGAGCCTCTCGCTCGTCCACGTCCACCCGGAGACGGTGGCCGCCTCGTTCGTGCCGACGGCGCCGGCCCCGATCGCGACGCGGTTCGGCACCGACCTGATCGAACGGCTCGAGGGGCTCGACGAGCAGGGGCGCATCGACCTCTGGTCGCGGATGCCGGACGGATCATGACCGGCGAGACGCTCGCCGACTCGGTCGAGCACTTCCTCCGTTACGTCCTCGACGAGCGGTCCCTCTCGCCCGCCACCGCGAAGGGCTACCGCTCCGACCTCGCGCGCCTGATCGCCCACACGGAGGAGAAGGGGCGGCTCCTCACCGCCGAGCTCGACCTCGAGCTGCTGCGCGACTGGCTCTGGCGCGAGTCGGAGTCGGGCATCGCTCGCGCGACCCTCGCCCGGCGCACCGCAGCCGTCCGCTCCTTCTCCTCCTGGGCGCAGCGGACCGAGCGGCTTCCCCTCGACGTCGCCGCGCGCCTCAAGACGCCCAAGTCGGGACGGACACTGCCGCGGGTCCTGACGCTCCCGCAGGCGGAACAGGTGCTCGACACGGTCGCGGCGCGAGGCGCGACCGAGGACCCGGTGGCGCTGCGGGACCTCGCGATCGTCGAGCTGCTCTACGCCTCCGGCATCCGCGTCTCCGAGCTGGTCGCCGTCGACCTGGGCGACGTCGATCTCGGCAGGCTCACCGTGCTCGTCACCGGCAAGGGCGCGAAGCAGCGGGTCGTGCCGTTCGGCGTGCCCGCGAAGGAGGCGCTCGTCGCCTACCTCGACCGCGCCCGTCCCGCTCTCGCCACCGGTGACGGCGGCCGCGCGCTCCTGCTCGGCCGACGGGGGGCGAGGCTCACCCCGCGCACGGTCTACGGCGTCGTGGCGAGGCTCCTCGACGGCGGGCAGGGCTCCGGACCGTCCGGTCCGCACACGCTCCGCCACACCGCGGCGACCCATCTGCTCGACGGCGGAGCCGACCTCCGCGCCGTTCAGGAGCTGCTCGGCCACGCGAGCCTGGGCACCACGCAGATCTACACCCACGTCTCGACCGAGCGGATCCGCGACGCCTACCGCCTCGCCCACCCCCGCGCCTGACCGGACGCGCGAGTCGCTGGACGCACCCTTCCGCGCCACTCGCTCAACACCCCGCGCCCCCTCGTCCATCGGCAGAAGCACCGCCCGGGGGATTCCGCCGAAGAACCGCATCGGCGAGACGTAGTCGCCACCCTCGCGGACGCCGAGGTGCACGCACCTCTCGTCGCAGTGGCCGCCCGCACCCACTGCTCCGACGGGCTGGCCCGCGGTGAGGACCTGCCCCGCCGTCACCGATCCGTCGACCGGCTCGACCGTCGAGACCAGACCGTCCGCGTGCACGATGCTCACCACGGACCGGTCGACCACCCTGCCCGAGAACGACACGGTGCCCGCCGCGACGGCGACCACGGGCTGCCCGGCCGCTGCCGCGAGGTCGATCCCGCGGTGCCCGGGGGCGTAGCGGTGGGCCGGCGCGCCCCACGGCTCCACGACGGAGAACCCCGGGACGGGTGAATTCCACCGCGGGTCGGACCGGCCGGGGGACGAGGTGCCGGAGGGCGAGGCGCCGAGAGGCGCCCCGACGAGCAGAGCGGCGAGGGCGAACACGCCCGGGCGCAGGAGTCGGGATCGGAGCATGCGGCCACCCTCCTGGAGCCGGTCCGGGACCGGTGGTCGGCCGAGCGGATCAGGGGAGGAGAGCGCGACGGGCCCGGCTGTGGAGGGAGGACATCGGCCGGGGGAGAGCGCAACCCGTCCCGGCGGTGCCGCGGCGAGGAGTAACGTGCCGGTGATCCGGCTCGGGAGCGGCACCCCGCCCCCACCGGCGGCGAGAATCGGAGACGACCATGACCAGCGGACGATCTGACACGACCAGCGGGAGAGCGGACATCCCGAACCCCTCGGCGGCGAAGCTGAAGAGGAAGGTGATCGGCCTCGCGATCGCGGCGGCGGTCGGCGGCTTCCTCTTCGGCTTCGACTCGTCGGTGGTGAACGGTGCCGTGGAGGCGGTGCAGGGCGAGTTCCAGCTCTCGGCCGCCCTGATCGGCTTCGCCGTCGCCTCCGCGCTGCTCGGCTGCGCACTCGGCGCGTACCTCGCGGGCCGCCTGGCCGACCGCTGGGGCCGCATCAAGGTCATGCTGCTCGGCGCCGGGCTCTTCTTCATCTCCTCCATCGGCGCCGGCGCGGCGTTCGCGGTCTGGGACCTCGTGCTCTGGCGCGTGGTCGGAGGCCTCGGCATCGGCATCGCCTCCGTGATCGCTCCGACCTACATCTCGGAGATCGCGCCCAAGGCCATCCGCGGCGCCCTCGCGTCGCTGCAGCAGCTGGCGATCACGCTCGGCATCTTCGCCGCCCTGCTCTCGGACACCCTCATCGCGAACGGCGCGGACGGCGCCTCCGAGCCCTTCTGGTTCGGCGTCGCCGCCTGGCGCTGGATGTTCATCGCCTGCGCCGTGCCGGCCGTCATCTACGGCCTCCTGGCCCTGACCCTGCCGGAGTCGCCCCGCTACCTCGCGACCCGCGGCCGCTCCGAGGACGCCCGCGCGGTGCTCGCGACGGTCACGCCGCGCGACGAGGTCGACGAGGCGCTCGCGGACATCCAGAAGAAGATCGACGAGGACTCCGAGAACGCGAAGCGCTCCAGCCTCCGCGGTCCCGCCCTCGGCCTGCTCCCCGTGGTCTGGGTCGGCATCCTGCTGTCGGTGTTCCAGCAGTTCGTGGGCATCAACGTGATCTTCTACTACTCCACCTCGCTCTGGAGCGCGGTCGGATTCGACGAGTCCAACTCCTTCGCGATCTCGGTCTTCACCTCGGTCGTGAACGTCGTCGTCACCTTCGTGGCGATCTTCCTGGTCGACAAGGTCGGCCGGAAGCCGCTGCTGCTGGTCGGCTCGGCCGGCATGGCCGTCTCGCTCGCGCTGATGGCCATCGCCTTCAGCCAGTCGACGATCAGCGGAGAGGACGTCTCGCTGCCCGGCGCGTGGGGGCCGATCGCCCTCGTCTCGGCGAACGCGTTCGTCGTCTTCTTCGGTGCGACCTGGGGCCCGCTGGTGTGGGTCCTCCTCGGCGAGATCTTCCCGAACCGGATCCGGGCGGCCGCGCTCGGCCTGGCGGCCTCGGCCCAGTGGATCGCGAACTTCGCCATCACGGTGACCTTCCCGATCCTCTCGCAGGACGTGTCGCTCACCCTGGCCTACGGCCTCTACGCCGCCTTCGCGGCGATCTCGTTCGTCTTCGTCTTCATGTTCGTGCCCGAGACCAAGGGCCGCTCTCTGGAGGAGATGGACACCCTGCACATCCGCACCGTGATGAAGTCGGCGCGCAAGTAGCACCGGCCTCCCGCGCCCCGACGGCCGCCCTCCCGCAGCAGCGGGGGAGGCGGCCGTCCTGGTGCTAGACTCCACGGAGCACCTCGCTCGTCGGGGTGACTACGCGCGCCCATTCGGCCTCCGCTCCCCACGGTCCCTCTCCGCTCATGCGGCCGGGGCGGGAGTGCGCCGGGCGCCAGGGCGACGTGCCGACCGGCCGTCGCAGACAACCGAACGGGAGTTCGGCGCCGTCGTGCGCCCGGGCCCCGAGACAAGGAGAACGACTCATGGCAGTCGTCACCATGCGCCAGCTGCTCGACAGCGGCGTCCACTTCGGGCACCAGACCCGTCGCTGGAACCCGAAGATGAAGCGCTTCATCCTGACCGAGCGCTCGGGCAGCTACATCATCGACCTCCAGCAGTCGCTGGCCTACATCGACAAGACCTACGACTTCGTCAAGGAGACGGTCGCCCACGGCGGCACCATCCTTTTCGTCGGCACCAAGAAGCAGGCGCAGAACGCGATCTCGGAGCAGGCGACCCGCGTCGGCCAGCCCTACGTGAACCAGCGCTGGCTCGGCGGCCTCCTGACCAACTTCCAGACGGTCTCGAAGCGCCTCGCCCGCATGAAGGAGCTGGAGGAGCTCGACTTCGACGACACGTCGAAGAGCGGCTTCACCAAGAAGGAGCTCCTCATCAAGAAGCGCGAGCTCGACAAGCTGCACAAGTCGCTCGGCGGCATCCGCAACCTCTCGAAGACGCCGTCGGCCCTCTGGGTCGTCGACACCAAGAAGGAGCACCTCGCGATCGACGAGGCCAAGAAGCTGGGCATCCCGGTCATCGGCATCCTCGACACGAACTGCGACCCGGACGAGGTCCAGTACCCGATCCCGGGCAACGACGACGCGATCCGCTCGGTGAGCCTGCTCACCCGCATCGTCGCCGACGCCGCGGCCGAGGGCCTCATCCAGCGCCACCAGAAGCCCGAGGCCGAGGGCAACGTCTCCGCCGTCGAGCCGCTGGCCGAGTGGGAGCAGGAGCTGCTCTCCACCGGTGCGCCCGCCGCCGACGTGCAGGAGCCGAACGAGCAGGCCGGCGCGGAGACCGAGAAGGTCGCCGACGCCGAGGCCGAGACCGCCGACGAGGCCGTCGTCGAGGCCGAGACCCCCGCCGCGGAGGAGGCCCCCGAGGCCGCCGCGACTTCGACCGACGAGACCGCCACCGCCTGACACCCCGTTCCGTGACGGGGGTCGGACGCCGCACCCGCGGTCGTCCGGCCCCCGCTCGGTCGGTGCACGTTCACCACGAGTAAGAACCGCCGTCACCTCGGCGTGCTGGGCTCCTCCCGTGAGCCCGCCGCCGCGAGTGACGGCGCCACAGGGTTTCCGAACCAAGAGGAGTTCCGAGAACATGGCAAATTTCAGCCTCGCTGACGTCAAGACGCTGCGCGAGCAGCTCGGTACCGGCATGGTCGACACGAAGAACGCGCTCGTCGAGGCCGACGGCGACCTGGACAAGGCGGTCGAGATCCTCCGCCTCAAGGGCGCCAAGGGCAACGCGAAGCGCGCCGACCGCTCCACGAGCGAGGGCCTCGTCGCCGCCGCCGAGAAGGACGGGGTCGCCACGATGATCGAGCTCGCCTGCGAGACCGACTTCGTCGCCAAGGGCACGAAGTTCATCGCCCTCGCCGACGCCGTGCTCGCCGCGGTCGTCGCCGCCGGCTCCACCACGGTCGAGGAGGCCCTCGCGGCCCCCGCCGACGGCAAGACCGTCGCCGACCTCATCAACGACGAGGCCGCGATCC
The DNA here is from genome assembly GCF_002932815.1 of Rathayibacter sp. AY1B4. Lineage (NCBI taxonomy): Bacteria > Bacillati > Actinomycetota > Actinomycetes > Micrococcales > Microbacteriaceae > Rathayibacter > Rathayibacter sp. AY1B4. The sequence goes on from NZ_PSWN01000001.1 coordinate 133,476, forward strand.
TCGGCGAGAAGGTGGAGCTGCGCCGCGTGGCCTCCGTCTCGGGCGAGCACTTCGCGATCTACCTCCACAAGACGAACAAGGACCTGCCCCCGCAGGTCGGCGTGGTCGTCGGCTACGCGGGTGAGGACGCCGAGACCGCGCGCTCCGTCGCCCAGCACATCTCGTTCGCGAACCCGTCCTACCTCTCGCGCGAGGACGTGCCGCAGTCCGAGGTCGACAACGAGCGCCGCATTGTCGAGGAGATCTCGCGCGGCGAGGGCAAGCCCGAGGCCGCCCTGCCGAAGATCATCGAGGGACGCGTGAACGCGTACTTCAAGCAGGTCGCCCTGCTCGACCAGGACTACGCGAAGGACAACAAGCTGTCCGTCAGCAAGGTCCTGAGCGACGCGGGCCTGACCGTGTCGGGCTTCGCCCGTTTCAAGGTCGGCGCCTAACAGCACTGCAGGAGGGAGTCCGGGTCGTTCAGTCGACCCGGGCTCCCTTCGCTCTGCCCGGGGCGGTCCCGGGCGTGGTCGCGGGGCCCGCTCCGCGCGGGATAGGTTTGTACGGGTCTACGGGAGGAAACGTCCATGACGGAGACGGATGCGATGACGACGGGCAAGCGCCGCAGGGTGCTTCTGAAGCTGTCGGGGGAGGCGTTCGGAGCCGGCACGCTCGGCGTGAACCCGGACGTGATCAGCGCCCTGGCGCGCGAGATCGCCGATGCCGCGACCGAGGTGGAGATCTCGGTGGTCGTCGGCGGCGGCAACTTCTTCCGCGGAGCCGAGCTCTCGCAGCGCGGCATGGACCGCGGCCGGGCCGACTACATGGGCATGCTGGGCACGGTGATGAACGCCCTCGCCCTCCAGGACTTCCTCGAGCAGGCGGGCGCCGAGACGCGCGTGCAGTCCGCGATCGCGATGACGCAGGTCGCGGAGCCCTACATCCCCCGCCGGGCGATCCGGCACATGGAGAAGGGCCGCGTCGTCATCTTCGGCGCCGGCGCCGGACTCCCGTACTTCTCGACCGACACGGTCGCCGCGCAGCGCGCGCTCGAGACGCACGCCGACGTGGTCCTCGTCGCCAAGAACGGCGTGGACGGCGTGTACGACGCCGACCCGCGGACGAACCCCGACGCGAAGAAGCTCGACGCGCTGACCTACCAGGAGGCGCTCCAGCGGGGCCTCAAGGTGGTCGACTCCACCGCGTTCAGCCTCTGCATGGACAACGGCATGCCGATGCAGGTCTTCGGCATGGAGCCCTCGGGCAACGTCGCGAAGGCCATCCGCGGCGCCGAGCTCGGCACGCTCGTCTCGAACTAGACTGACCACTTCCCTCTCTTAAGGAGCTCCCTGTGATCTCGGATGTACTGGCCGACGCGAAGACCAAGATGGGCAAGGCCGTCGAGGTCGCCAAGGAGGACTTCTCCACGGTCCGCACCGGACGCGCGAACCCCGGCATGTTCCAGAAGGTGCTGGTGAGCTACTACGGCACCCCGACGCCGCTGTCGCAGCTCGCCTCGATGCAGAACCAGGAGGCCCGCACGCTCGTCCTGACGCCCTACGACAAGGGCTCGCTGCGCGACATCGAGCAGGCCATCCGGGACATGCCGAACCTCGGCGCGAACCCGACCAACGACGGCACGATCATCCGCGTGACTCTGCCGGAGCTCACCGCCGAGCGCCGCAAGGAGTTCGTCAAGATCGTCCGCACCAAGGCCGAGGACGCCAAGATCGCGGTGCGCAACATCCGCCGCAAGGGCAAGGACGACCTCGACGCGCTGAAGGGCGACATCGGCGACGACGAGCTCGCCCGCGGCGAGAAGGAGCTCGAGGCGCTCACGAAGCAGCACGTCGACGCGATCGACGAGGCGCTCAAGCGCAAGGAATCCGAACTGCTCGAGGTGTAGCGGTGCCCGAGATCCCCGAAGGACCCGAGGGCGGCGAGAAGAGACCGTCTCCGCACGTCCCGGGTGCCCGGGGATCCCGGATGGTCACCCGCGACGCGCTGCGTGCGCGCGCCCAGCAGGGCCGGGCCGACGTCGAGCGCCAGCTCGAGGCGACCCGCGCCCAGCTCGAGGCGACGAACGACCGTCTCACCGCGCGCTCGGGCCGGAACCTCGTGTCGGCGACCGCGATCGGACTCCTCGGCGGCGGCGCGATGGTCGTCAGCCTCCTCCTGGTCAAGGAGCTCTTCATGGTGCTCGCGGGGGTGGTGGTGCTGCTCGCGGCGCTGGAGCTCTCGAACGCCCTGCGCCACGCCGGTCGCGATATCCCGCGCATCCCGACCGGGATCGTGGCGGTCGTCGCCGTGCCGGCCGCCTACTACGGCGGCCTCGGCGCCGCGTGGGCCACGGTCCTCGGCGGATCCGTCCTCGTCGGCCTCTGGCGGCTGGGGGAGCAGCTCTTCCGGCGCACCGCCTCCAGTCGGAGGGACCTCGCCCTCGACATCGGCCTCGGCGCGTTCGTCCAGGGCTACACGACCTTCCTCGGTGCCTTCGCGATCCGTCTCGTCGCCGAGCCCGGCGGCCAGCTCTGGGCGTTCGCGTTCCTGGTGCTCGTGATCGTCGTCGACACCGGCGCCTACGTGAGCGGACTCACCTGGGGCAAGCACCCGATGGCACCGCGGATCAGCCCGAAGAAGACCTGGGAGGGGTTCGCCGGTGCGGCCGTCGCGGGGATCGTCGTCGGCGTCCTGCTCGCCCTGCTGATGCTCGGCCAGCCCTGGTGGGTCGGCGCGGTGTTCGGGGCCGTGGTGCTCCTCACCGCGACGCTCGGCGACCTCGCCGAGTCGCTGATCAAGCGCGACATCGGCATCAAGGACATGAGCTCCTGGCTGCCCGGCCACGGGGGAGTCCTCGACCGGCTGGACTCGATCCTGCCGTCGGCCGCAGCGGCCTACGTGCTGTACTTCCTCTTCGCCCACTGAGCGCACGCCTCACCGGGGCGTGCCGATTCCGCTCCCGGCGCGCGGCTTGGCATGATGTCGGGATGACCGCTCCCTTCCCCCGAGCCCGCGAGTCCCGTCCCGGCTACGACACGGCCGAGGTCGACTCCTTCCTCGCGTCGGCGCGCGAGGCCTACTCGCAGCTCTCCGGGGGACCGGCGGACCTCCGCGCCGCCGACCTGCGCCACACCGCGTTCACCCTGCGCAAGGGCGGCTACTCCGCGCCCCACGTCGATGCGGCGCTCGAGCGCCTCGAGGACGCCTTCGCCCTGCGGGAGCGCCAGTACGCGATCGCGGCCCGGGGCGAGGAGGCGTGGCTCGCGGACGCGCGGTCGACCGCCCAGGAGATCGTGAACCGGCTGGCCCGCGCTCCCCGCGAGCGGTTCACCCGGGCCGGTGCTCTCACGACGGGCTACAACATCCGCCAGGTCGACGCCTTCGCCGACCGGATCTCCGGGTACTTCCGCGACGGATCGGTGCTGACCGTGGACGACGTGCGGACCGTCTCCTTCGCCCCGCAGCGCGGCGGGTACGCCGAGGCGCAGGTCGACCTGCTGCTCGACACGGTCGTCGATGTGATGCTGGCGGTCCGCTGACCGGAGCCGGATCTGCTGGCCGATCAGGTCATCGTCCGTTATGCTTTCGTAATCGTGGCTCAGCATCCTCAGACCTCCGTCGCCCACACGCCCGCGAACCGCACCAGCGGTCGCCCGGCGGTCCCGCACCAGACCCCGGTGCGGCGCTCCTGGGCTCGGATCCCGGTGACGGTGCTGGCCTTCACGGCCTCGATCGCGTTCGCCATGGTGAACGTCGTCGATCCGTCCAGCGGCGCGGTCGCCTCCCCCTACTACCAGGCCCCGGCGCGCTTCAACGGCGACTCCGCGCAGCGGCTCGTCGTCGCGGACGCCGTCGAGCGGACCGTCCAGCGCGACTCGTTCGGCGCCGAGGCGAAGCCGACGCCCACTCCGACCCCGACGCCCACTCCGACCGAGACTCAGACCGCTTCCGCGACCGCCGACGAGGAGGAGTCGGGCTCCGCCGAGGCGGAGACCGCCGCTCCCGTCCAGCGCGCCGCCGCTCCGGATCCCGGATCCGCGAAGGCCATCGCGTACGACATGATCGTGCAGCGCGGCTGGGCCGACAGCGAGTACGACTGCCTCGTCCTCCTCTGGAACCGCGAGTCCGGCTGGAACGTCTACGCCGAGAACAAGTCCAGCGGTGCCTACGGCATCCCGCAGGCACTCCCCGGCAGCAAGATGGCGACGGCCGGCTCCGACTGGGCGACCAACGCGAGCACCCAGATCACCTGGGGCCTCGGCTACATCTCCGGGCGCTACGGCTCGCCCTGCGGCGCCTGGGCCCACTCCGAGTCGGTCGGCTGGTACTGATCGTTCTCCTCCGCTCGGCACCGCGTCCGGCGGGCTGAGGCTCTCGCTACCCTGGTGCCGTGGATTACGCGCTGCTCGGGGTCGTCGGGATCATCACGGTCGTCACCGTCGCGCGGTTCTCGAGCCGCCTTGGAATCGCCGCACCGCTGCTCCTGGTCGTCATCGGGATCGGCGCGTCCTACCTCCCCGGGGTCCCGGACATCGAGGTCGAGCCTGAGCTGATCCTCGCGGGCGTGCTGCCGCCGCTGCTGTACTCGGCCGCGATCCAGGTGCCCCTCACCGACTTCCGGCGGAACCTGCGCTCGATCTTCGGGCTCTCGGTCCTCCTGGTCGTCGTGACCGCCCTCGTGGTCGGCGGCTTCCTCTACCTCGTGTTCCCCGATCTGAGCCTGCCCGCGGCGATCGCTCTGGGCGCCGTCGTGAGCCCGACCGACGCGGTGGCCGCGACCTCGATCGGCAAGAAGCTCGGACTCCCGCCCCGCCTGGTGACGGTGCTCGAGGGCGAGAGCCTCGTGAACGACGCGTCGGCGCTGGTGCTGCTGCGCGCCGCGACGGCTGCGGCGGCCGTGGTCGGCGCCTCCGTCACGACCGACGCGATCGACGTGGGCGAGGTGGGGGTCCTCTTCGTCTACTCCGTCCTGATGGCGATCGTCCTCGGACTGGTGATGGGCGTGCTCACCGTCTTCGTGCGCTCGAAGCTGCGGGACCCGGTGCTCGACACCGCCGTGTCCTTCGCCGTGCCGTTCCTGGCCTACATCCCGGCCGAGGAGCTGGGCGCGTCCGGGGTGCTCGCCGTCGTGGTCACCGGGATCTACACGGGGCACAACAGCGCGCGCTTCCTCTCGCCGCAGTCGCGGATCAGCGAGCGGGTGAACTGGCGGACGGCGCAGTTCCTGCTCGAGAACGGCGTCTTCCTGCTCATGGGCGCCGAGATCAAGGCGATCGTCTCCGGGGTCGTGAACCCGGGCGAGTTCGGAGTGGGCACCGCGGTGCTGCTGGGTCTGGCCACCGTGGTCATCCTGATCGTGCTGCGGGCCCTCTTCGTGTGGCCGCTGCTCCTGTGGCTGCGCAGCTCCGGTCGGCGGGCGGAGCGGATCAACCGGCGGCTGGCGGTGGGCCTCATGCGACTGCGCAACAGCGCCACCAGCGACGAGCGCTTCCGGCGGCGGCAGGTGAGAGCGGAGCGGCTCTACCTCCGGCGCGAGACCGATCTGGCCGCGACCACGAGCGAGGCGTTCGGATGGCGCGGAGGAGTCGTCCTGTCCTGGTCCGGGATGCGCGGCGTGGTCACGCTCGCCGCGGCCCAGTCGCTGCCGGACGAGACTCCCTACCGCTCCCAGCTGATCCTCATCGCCTTCACTGTCGCCGTCGTGACGCTGCTCCTGCAGGGTGCGACGCTCCCCGCGCTGATCCGGCTCACCGGCATCCAGGGCACCGACGGCGAGGCCGACCGCCGCGAGCTCGCGACGCTGCTCGACGAGGTCGCGGCCACGGGCATCCAGGCCCTGCCCGAGGCGGTGGCGGAGCTGCCCGACGGCGAGGCGGGCGAGCGCGTTCTCGAGCGCGTGCGCCGCGACACTCTGACCCGCTCGCAGGTGGCGTGGGAGCAGGTCGGCCGCGCGGAGGACGCGCCGCTCGGCCCGCACGCGCAGTACCTGCGGCTGCGCCGAGCGGTCCTGCTCGCCGAGCGGGAGGCACTGCTGGACGCCCGGGGGCGCGGGGTCTACTCCTCGCGGACGCTGCGGCGGGCGCAGCTGATGCTCGACGCCGAGGAGACCCGGCTCGAGATGGACGACAGCTCCCACTGACGGGAGGGGCACGGCGGCGGCCTCCTAGACTGGGGGGATGCCGCGCAGCAACAGACCCCGGGGCGGCCGCCGTGACGACGACGACGAGCAGCGCGACCTCTCGCAGATGCTCGCCGGCTTCCGGCGCACCGAGTTTCACGCCGGCCGGGAGTGGAACGTCCAGCCCGTCTCCGCAGCGCGGGCCGTGAAGAACTACCTCTGCCCGGGCTGCGGGCTCACCATCGACATCGGCCAGCCGCACCTGGTCACCTGGCGGGCCGACGGCGCGCTCGGCGACGCGGCCGACCTGGCCGGCCGCCGCCACTGGCACACGCACTGCTGGAGAATCCGAGGAGCACGAGCACGATGACCCACGAGATCCGCGGAGGCGTCGTCCTCCCCGCCCGCCGCGAGGACATCGAGCTGCACACGGCCGACGGGCTGACCCTTGTCGGGGAGCTCGCGCTGCCCCTGGAGCGCGAGCCGGTCGCGACCCTGGTCACCCTGCATCCGCTGCCCACCCACGGCGGCTTCATGGACTCGCACATCCTGCGGAAGGCCGCCGCCCGCCTGCCCGCGCTCGCCGACCTGGCGGTCCTCCGCTTCAACACCCGCGGCACCACGTCGCCGCGCGGCACGAGCGAGGGCGCGTTCGGACACGGCACCGAGGAGCGCGCCGACGTCGCCGCAGCCCTGGCGCTCGTCGCGGAGCGCGGACTGCCGCACCCCTGGCTGGTCGGCTGGTCCTTCGGCACCGAGCTCGCGCTGAAGTGGGGGAGGGAGCACCCCGTCGAGGGAGCGATCCTGCTCTCGCCGCCGCTGCACCGCACGAGCGCGGAGGAGGTCGCCGCCTGGGGCGAGGACGGCCGCCCGCTCGTGGCGGTCGTCCCGGAGTTCGACGACTACCTGCGGCCGGAGGCGGCCGCCGAGCGCTTCGCGAGCGTGCCGCAGCTGGACCTTGTCGCCGTGGAGGGCGGGAAGCACCTCTGGGTCGGCGAGGCGCAGACCCGGCGCGTCCTCGACGAGATCGTGCGGGTGGTCGCGCCCGCCTCGTCCCCGCTGCCGACGGAGTGGACGGGCGAGCTCGGCTGAGCCCGCCCGTGCGGCGACCGCCTAGCGGCCGGACGAGCCGCCGTCGGAGCCGCTGCCGTCGGAGTCGTCGCCGTCGCTGTCGTCCGCGAGTCCGTCGATGTGCCCGATGAGCCCGCGCAGTCCGGACACGTAGCCGGCGATCGCGTCGCGCTCGGTGCGGATCTCGTCGAGGCGCCGCTCGGCGGTGTCCATCAGCTCGCGGCTGCGGCGCTCCGCGTCCGCGACGAGCTTCTGCGCCTGGTCGCGCGCGTCGTCGAGGAGGGCGTCGGAGTCGTCCTGGGCCTTCCGGCGCAGTCGCGTCGTGTCGTCGAGGGCGTCGCTGCGGAGGGCGTCCGCCTCGAGGCGCTTGTCGTTCGCGCGTCGGATGGCGTCGGCGAGCTGCAGGTTCGACTCGTCGAGGTAGCGCTGGGTCTGCGCGACGGCCTCCTGGTGGCGGAGCAGGTCGTCGCGGTCGGCCTCCTCGCGGCGCGCGGCGAGCTCGACCACCAGGTCGATCCGGGCCTGCTCGACCTCGCGCGAGAGCGCAGCGGCCTCGTCGGCGGACGCGGCACGCAGGCCCGCCAGCTCGGCGTCGAGCACGGCGACGGCCTCGGCGCGCTCCTGGGTGAGCCGGGTGCGCTGGTCGGCGATCTCGCGGGCGCCCTCGGCGCGGACTGCGGCGACCTCGGCGTCGAGCGCGGCGCGGGTCGAGAGCACCTCGGCCTCGACCGCCGCGCGAGCCTGGGCGACCTCGGCCTCGACGGCCGCCCGGAGCCGGTCGACCTCGGAGGCGACCTCGGCCCGCAGGAGCTCGTTGGCCTGGGCGAGGCGAGCGGCCTCGGCGCGGGCGACCTCGATCTCGCGGGCGGCGACGGCGCGCATCTCCGCAGCCTCGCGCTCGGCCTCGGAGCGGATCGCGGCGGCCTCGCGCTTCGCGGTGGCGCGGGTCTCGGCGGCCTCGGTCGCCACGGTGCCGCGGATCGCGGCGGCCTCGCGGACGGCGTCCTGGGTCATCACGTCACGGTCGTCGGCGGCCTTGCCGAGCGTCGCCGCGGCCTGCGCCTCGGACTCGTCGCGGGTCCGGTCCGCACGGCGGCGCGCCTCGGTCACCAGGCGCTCGGCCTCGTCGCGCGCCTCCTGGAGGATGCGGTCGCCGTCGTCGCGGGTGGAGCGGCGGAGGGCGGAGGCGTCGTTCTCGGCCTGGGCGATGATCCGCTCGGACTGCTCCTCGGCCACGCGCAGGGTGTGCTCGAGCTTGGCGCCCAGGCCGGCGTAGGTGGGAGTGCCGACCTGCTGCAGCTCCTTCTCGAGGCCCTCGATCCGGGAGGACAGGCGCTTCACCTCGCGGCCGCTCTCGGCCGCCTGGGTGTTCGAGTGGATGAGCTCGCGGCGCAGGCCCTGGACGGCCTTGTCGACCTCGTCCCGGTCGTAGCCACGGAACACCTGGGTGAATTCGGCCTCGTCGTTCGCCACGTCGTCTCCTTCAGAGCAGGACCGCGGTGGGGCTCGCGGCACTCGGAAAGTGTATTCAGCGCGGAGGCCGCGGCCGGGGCGACACCCGCACCGCGCGCCGCCCGGGCCGCACTCTCGGCTTCTCCCGGGCATCGGAGCGAGGGCATCGGCTATCGTGGACTGTCTTTGTCTGTTGCCGTCGCGCCCCGGTCCGGCTGCGTACCCCGAGCCGGCCCCGGCCGTCACCCCGATCCGGCAACGCAGGAGGAGTACTTTCGTGCGGTTCGTCTTCGCCATCATCGCCACCGTCATCGCTGCCGCGATGATCGTGCTCGGCATCGGTCAGCGGACGGTCTGGGCTCCTCCGGAGTCCCTCACCGCCGAGACCGCGCTCGACTCCTCCGCTCCCTACGCGGTGATCGACGGCAGCACCCTGGGCGCCAACCCGGGACGCCAGACGATCACGGTCGAGGGCAGCGGCGACCTCGTCGTCGCCTACGCCCGGACCTCCGACGTGCTGGGCTGGGTGGGCGGCTCGAGCTACGACGCCATCGGCTACGAGCGCGCCGACGACACCCTCACCTCTGCGGAGGAGACGGGCGAGCGCGTCCAGCTCTCCTCCGACGTCGAGACCGCCGACGCGGCGGTCGTCGATCCGCGCGGCTCCGACCTCTGGCTCGAGGAGTTCGAGGGGAGCGGCAGCGTGACCCTGGCGCTCGACGTGCCGGAGGACGTCTCCATCCTCATCGCGAGCGACGGCACCGCGCCGGCAGCCGACTCCGTGCGCGTCAGCTGGCCCGTGGACACCACGACGCCCCTCGCCGGCCCGCTGCTGCTCGGAGGAGCCGTGTTCCTCCTCCTCGGCCTCGTCCTCTACATCTGGGCCTTCGTCCACCTGCGCCGCCAGCACGGCCCGCGCCGGAAGGGACCGCAGGGCCGGATCCCCCGCGGTGCCCGCCGTCCCCGGCCGCGTGCCGGGATCCAGGCCTCCACGGCGTCGCCGGCGCCCTCGCGCCGCCGGGCCGCCCTGGTGCTGCCCGTCGTCCTCGGGACGACGGTCCTCCTCTCCGGCTGCAGCTCCGACTACTGGCCGGATCTCGCCGCGGGCGCGAGCGAGGCGCCGACCGCGTCCGCCACGGCGACCGCGGGGGCAGAGCCGGTCTCGGCCGAGCCGACCCCCGTGGTCACCACGCAGCAGGCGGAGGCCGTCGTCGCCGAGGTCGCCGATGTCGCGTCGCGCGCCGACGCCGCCCGGGACGCCGGGATCCTGGCCGAGCGCTTCCAGGGCGAGGCGCTCACCGAGCGCACCACCAACTACGACGTCGTCGCCAAGGGCGGGACGATCGACCCCCCGCAGACGATCCCGGCCTCCCCGGTGAGCCTGGTGCTCCCGCAGGACACGGAGTCGTGGCCGCGCCTGGTCACCGCCGTCGTGCAGAACTCGACGGACACCACCCAGGCCCCGATCGCGCTGATGATGAGCCAGGCGAGCCCGCGCGTCGACTACAAGGTCGACTACGCCATCTCGCTCGAGGCCAACGCGCGAATCCCCGACGTTGCGCCCGTCACCGTCGGCACGTCGATCGTGGCGCCCGACTCGCGCCTGATGAAGCTCGCCCCGCAGTCGGTCGGCTCCGCGTACGCGGACGTGCTCGCCAACGGCGACTCGAGCCAGTACGCCGAGCTCTTCGCGGCCGACGGCGACACCCTCCGGGGGCAGGTCGGCGTCGACAAGAAGAACGCCGACCGCGAGGCGCTGCCGGACACCGCCTCGATCGAGTTCTCGAACGCCGCCGGCACGTCGCCGACGATCGCGCTCGCGACGAACGACTCGGGGGCCCTCGTCGCGGCGAGCATCGCCGAGACGTCGACCGTCCGCCCCACTGCCGAGGGCTCGACCGTCTCGACCTCCGGCGCCTCGCAGACCCTGCTGGGCACGGACAAGTCGACGACCGGCATCGAGACCACCTACGGATACCAACTGCTGTTCTACGTACCGCCCGTCGGATCGGAGGAGAAGATCGTGATGCTCGGATGGAGCCAGGGACTCGTCTCGGTGGTGCAGCTGCCGTGAGCACCGTCCCGCCCCTGCCTGGAAACCTCCGCGGCGCCGTCGACCTCTCGTCGCTGGTGAACCGCCGCACCCCGCCCGCCGCCTCCGCCGGCGCCCCGGCCGCGCCCGCCGCTCCCGGAGGCGCGCCCGGCGCGAATCCTCTGCTGCTGACCGCCGGCGACGCCGAGTTCGACCAGGTGGTCCAGCTCTCCTCGCGCGTGCCGGTGATCGTCGACCTGCGCGGCTCCTGGTCGGACCAGAGCCAGAGCATGACCGCGCTGCTCGAGAAGGTCGTCGTCTCGTACGCCGGCGCGTTCGTGCTCGTCGGGGTCGACGTGGAGTCGAGCCCGCAGCTGGCGCAGGCGTTCCAGGTGCAGTCCGTGCCGACGGTCGCCGCGATCATCGGCGGCCGCCCGGTGCCCCTGTTCAGCGGCCTCGTCGCTGAGGAGCAGCTGCGCGACCTGCTCGAGCAGGTCCTCCAGCTCGCCGCTCAGAACGGTGTGACGGGCACGGTGCCGGTGGAGGGAGTCGCTCCTGCCGAGGGCGGCGAGCCCGAGCCCGAGCCGCTGCCGCCGCACCACCAGGAGGCCTACGACGCGATCGACCGGGGCGACTACGCCGCGGCGATCACCGAGTACGAGACCGCCATCGCGCAGAACCCGCGCGACGACCTCGCCGTCGCCGGTCTCGCGCAGGTGCGGCTGCTGGCCCGCCTCCAGGGCCGCACGCTCGACGACATCCGCTCGACCGCCGCAGCCGAGCCGTCGAACCTCGACGCGCAGCTCGCCGTCGCCGACCTGGACGTCTCCGGCGGACACGTCGAGGACGCCTTCGACCGGCTGCTCTCGATGTTCCCGCGCCTCGACGCCGAGGGGAAGGCCGCCGTCCGGGCTCGTCTCCTGGAGCTCTTCGAGATCGTCGGTCAGACCGACCCGCGCGTCAACAAGGCTCGGGCCCGGCTCACCGGCCTGCTCTACTGACGCCGGCCGGAACGCCGAGAGGCCGCCCGCTCGCGACGATCGTCGCGGCGGGCGGCCTCTTCCGTGCGGGGACCGATCAGTCGGCGGGTCGCAGGTAGAGCACGGCCAGCGGGGGCAGGACCAGCTCGGCGGAAGCCGGGCGGTCGGCCCAGGGCTCCTCGCGAGCCTCGACCGCTCCGAAGTTCCCGACTCCGCTGCCGCCGTAGATCTCGGCGTCCGTGTTGACGAGCTCCTCCCAGCGGCCGGCCGTGGGCAGGCTCACGCGGTAGCCGTGCACGGGCGAGCCCGAGAAGTTGGCGATGACGGCGATCGGGCGACCCTCGCTGTCCTTGCGCAGGAACGAGACGACGTTGGCCGCCGCCGCGCCGCCGTCGATCCACTCGAAGCCCGACTGCTCGTGGTCGAGCTCCCAGAGCGACGGCGAGTCGCGGTACACGCGGTTCAGCTGACCGACGAGGCTCCAGAGACCGCGGTGGCTCGGCTGATCGAGGATCCACCAGTCCAGACCCCGCTCCTCGCTCCACTCGGAGTACTGGCCGAACTCCTGGCCCATGAAGAGCAGCTGCTTGCCGGGATGGGCCCACATGAAGGCGAGGTAGGCGCGCACGTTCGCGAGCTGCTGCCAGTGGTCGCCCGGCATCTTCTGGATCAGCGAGCCCTTGCCGTGCACGACCTCGTCGTGGCTGATCGGCAGGACGAACTTCTCGCTGAAGGCGTAGACGAACGAGAAGGTGATCTCGCCCAGGTGGTACTGGCGCCAGAGCGGGTCGTTCGCCATGTAGTCGAGCGAGTCGTGCATCCAGCCCATGTTCCACTTGAGCCCGAACCCGAGGCCGCCAAAGCTGGTGGGCTGGGTGACGCCGGGCCAGCTCGTCGACTCCTCGGCGATCATCATGATGCCGGGGTGCAGCTTGTAGGCCGTGGCGTTGACCTCCTGGAGGAAGCTGATCGCCTCGAGGTGCTCGCGTCCGCCGTACTGGTTCGGCAGCCACTCGCCCTCCTTGCGGGAGTAGTCGAGGTAGAGCATCGAGGCGACGGCGTCCACCCGCAGGGCGTCGACGTGGAACTCCTCGAGCCAGAACAGGGCGTTCGCGACGAGGAAGTTGCGCACCTGGGTGTGCCCGAAGTCGAAGACGTAGGTGCCCCAGTCCATCTGCTCGCCGCGGCGCCAGTCCGGGTGCTCGTAGAGCGGCTCGCCGTCGAAGCGGGCGAGGGCGAAGTCGTCCTTGGGGAAGTGCCCCGGCACCCAGTCGACGATGACGCCGATGCCGGCCTGGTGCAGACGGTCGATCAGGTACTTGAGGTCGTCGGCCGTGCCGAAGCGGCTCGAGGCGGCGTAGTAGCCGGTGACCTGGTAGCCCCAGGAGCCGCCGAACGGGTGCTCGGCGAGCGGCATGAACTCCACGTGCGTGAAGCCGAGCTCGGTGACGTACTCGATCAGCGGGTCCGCGAGGTCGCGGTAGCCCAGTCCCGGACGCCAGGAGCCGAGGTGCATCTCGTAGACGCTGAGCGGCTGCGTGTGCGGATCGACCGAGGCTCGCTTCTCCATCCAGCCGGAGTCGCCCCACTGGTGGTGCGAGACGGGGACCTTCGAGGCGGTCGCAGGCGGCACCTCCGTGGCGCGGGCCATCGGGTCGGCCTTGCGGACCCAGTGGCCGTCGCGCGAGAGCAGGTCGAACTTGTAGGAGGCTCCGGGCTCGACGCCCGGGACGAAGATCTCCCAGACCCCGGTCGTCCCGAGGTTGCGGAGGGAGTGGCCCTCGCCGTTCCAGTCGTTGAAGTCGCCGACGACCCGAGCGGCCTGGGCGTGCGGGGCCCAGACGGCGAAGCTCGTGCCCCAGACCCCCTCGTGCTCGCGGTGACGGGCGCCGAGCGCCTCCCAGAGGCGCTCGTGGCGGCCCTCGCCGATGAGGTAGAGGTCGAAGTCGCCGACCGTCTTCGAGAAGCGGTAGGGGTCCTCCGCGGTCCACTCGCCGCCGCCGCCGTAGCGGGCCTCGACGGTGTACGCCTGCGGACCGAGGACGTGGAAGCCCTGCCAGATCCCGTCGCTGAGGTGGCTGAGCTCGACGCGGGCGCCGGTGGCGAGCACCACGGCGACCTTCTCGGCGAGCGGGCGGCGCACGCGGACGACCGTCACCGGGTCGGAGACGCCGGGGGCCGCGACGAGGTGCTGGCCCAGGACGTCGTGGGGGAGCGCGTTGCTGCCGGTGGCGAGCTGCTGCAGCACCCACTCGGGGATGTCGGGCAGCGCGATCGCAGCGGTGCCGTCGACGGGGCCCGAAGCGGAGGCGGGGTCCGCGGTCGTCTCGGCGGGGCCGGCGGTCGTCTCAAAGCGCGCGGCACTGTCGGCTGCGACGGAATCGGCGGCGTCCGTGTCGTCGGGCAGGTCGCCCTCGGCCCCGCTGCCGACCGGAGCGGACTCCGCGTCGTCGGCGTCGGGCTCGACGGTCACGGCGTCGTCGGCCGCGACCGGCTGAGGCGCCTCCGGGACCGTCTCGACCGCGTAGCTGCGCGCGTTCTCGCCGTCCGCTCCGGGGTGCTGTCGAGCGTCGGGCGCCGCGTCGGCGACGTGCGCGCCGTGGCCGGAGGTGGTCGCCGAGCTGGTGCCTGTCGTCGGGACCGTCTCGGCGTGCGCGCCGAGGCCCGCCTCCTCGGCCGGGCTCGTGCCCTCGGGGGTGGTTCCGCTCATCGCTCGTCCGCCTTCACGCTCAGGATGTGCACGGGCTCGACGAACGAGTCGAGCCGCACGTAGTCGTCGCTGCCCCAGGTCCAGACGGCGCCGGTGATCAGGTCCTCGACCTCGAAGGTCGCGCTCCAGTCGAGCCCGATCGCGGGCAGGTCGAGGTGGACCGTGGTCTCGCGGGCCGAATGCGGGTCGGTGTTGACGACGACGATGATCGTGTCGTCGGTCCCGGTACCCGTGAACGCGGCCTGCAGGTGCTTGGAGTAGACGAGGATCGCGTCGTCGTCGCTGCCGTGCACGTGCAGGTTCCGCAGCTGCCCGAGCGCGGGGTGCGAGCGCCGGATCTCGTTGAGGCGCGTGATGTACGGCGCCAGCGAGCGGCCCGACTCCTCCGCGCCGGTCCAGTCGCGCGTCTTGTACTCGTACTTCTCGTTGTCGATGTTCTCCTCGGCGCCGGGGCGAGCGACGTTCTCGACCAGCTCGTAGCCGGCGTAGACCCCCCACAGCGGCGACGCGGTCGCGGCCAGGGCCGCCCGCACCTTGTACGCCGATCGGCCGCCGTACTGGAGGTACTCGGTGAGGATGTCCGGAGTGTTCACGAAGAGGTTCGGCCGCATGTAGTCGGCCGTCTCGTGGGAGATGCTCGTGAAGAACTCGCCGAGCTCCTCCTTGGTGTTGCGCCAGGTGAAGTACGAGTACGACTGCTGGAAGCCGACCTTGCCGAGCGCGCGCATGATCGCGGGGCGGGTGAACGCCTCCGCGAGGAAGACGACCTCGGGGTGCTCGGCGTTGACCTCGTGGATGATCCACTCCCAGAAGTCGAGCGGCTTCGTGTGGGGATTGTCGACGCGGAAGATCCGTACGCCCAGGTCGATCCAGTGCCGCAGGACCCGCAGCGACTCCTGACGGATGCCCTCGGGGTCGTTGTCGAAGTTGATCGGGTAGATGTCCTGGTACTTCTTCGGCGGGTTCTCGGCGTAGGCGATCGAGCCGTCGGGGAGCGTCGTGAACCACTCGGGGTGGCTGGTGACCCAGGGATGGTCGGGCGAGGCCTGCAGGGCGAAGTCGAGGGCGAGCTCGAGGCCCGCGGCCTCGACCGCGGCGTGGAAGGCGCGGAAGTCGTCCTCGGTGCCGAGGTCCGGGTGGATCGCGTCGTGGCCGCCCTCGGCCGAGCCGATCGCCCACGGCGAGCCGGGGTCGTTCTCGCCGGCGTCGAGCGTGTTGTTCGGGCCCTTGCGGAAGGAGCGGCCGATGGGGTGGATCGGCGGCAGGTAGAGCACGTCGAAGCCCATCGCGGCCACAGCGGGGAGGCGGTCGATCGCGGTGCGGAAGGATCCGCTGGTCACGGTCCCGTCCTCGTGGCGCACGGCGCCCTCGGAGCGGGGGAAGAACTCGTACCAGGCGCCGACGCCGGCGCGGGTGCGCTCGACGTGGACGGTGCGCGGCTCCGAGACGCTGGTGAGGCTCATCACCGGGCGGGCGTCGAGCGCGCCGTGGACGGCGGGATCGGTCGCCGCGGCGAGGCGCTCCTCGGCGCTCAGCGTGGTGTCGCCGACTCGGGCGGCGGTGTCGGAGAGCAGGCTGCGCTCGCCCTCGGGCCGCGAGGAGTCGTCGGCGCCGCTGTGCAGCAGGCCTTCGCCGATGGCGAAGGTGACGTCGATGTCCAGGCCGGCCGGGATCTTGACCTCGGCCGTGTGGAGCCAGGTCGCCCAGTCGTCGGCGTAGGCGCGGATGCGGTAGCTCCAGTCGCCCTCCTCGTCGAGGGCCACGAGGCGCCCGTAGCGGTCGGTGCCGGTCGCGAGGAGCGACATGCGGTGCTCCGACTCGGCCCCGGACGGCGAGCGCAGCAGGAGGTCGACGCCGATGAGGTCGTGCCCCTCGCGGAAGGCCGTGGCAGCGAAGGGGACGACCTCGCCGACGAACGCCTTCGCGGGCCAGCGGTCGTCCTCGAGCCGCGGCTGCGGGTCGATGATCGGCAGGCGCTCGGCCCGGACGCGGTAGCCGCTCCCGGTCGTCGCGGTCGCCGGCGACGCGTGGGGTGCGTCCGCGGTCACCGGGGCGGCCGGAGCACTGTCGGCCGCGGGGGGAGCAGGAGTCGCCTCGGGGGCGGCGGCGGGCGCCGGAGCGGCCGTCTCGGGAGGCGCCGACGCCTCCTGGGGTGCGCGTCCGCGACCCGCTCGCCGTGCGTCCTTGCCGTTCTGAGCCTTGCCGAAAGGTATCTGAGCCACGTCACGACAGTAGCGACCGGCGGCGGCTCGCACACGACGCTTGCGCCCGCGCTCGGGCCTGTGCAAATGGACCAGGGGAGCGCGTGCCGGACCATCGGAGCGGGTCCGCGTCCCGCCGATCCGCGGTGGTCGGGGTCCGCTAGGGTGACCGAGCGCGACCGCCCCGGTGCTCCGCGACCGGGCGCTCCGGGGTCCGCAGAGAGTCGAGGGGTGCCGTGAAGGCGATCCGCCGCTTCATCGTCCGCTCCGTCCTCCCGCCCGAGCTCTCGGCTCTGGGCGATCTGGCGGGCAATCTCCGCTGGGCCTGGCACGAGCCCGCCCGGCGCTTGTTCGAGCGGGTCGATCCGGAGCTGTGGCGGCGCGGGGGAGCGGACCCCACCGCCCTGCTCGGAGCGGTGAGCCCCGAGCGCCTCGCCGAGCTGGCGGGGGACCAGGGCTTCGTCGACGAGGCGTGGCGCCTCCGCGACGAGCTGGAGCGCTACCGCACCGAGCCGCGGTGGTACCAGTCGCTGCCGGAGTCCGCCCCGCGCTCGATCGCCTACTTCTCGCCGGAGTTCGGCATCGCGGCGGCGCTGCCCCAGTACTCCGGCGGACTCGGCATCCTCGCCGGCGACCACCTGAAGGCCTCCTCGGACCTGGGCGTGCCGCTCACCGGCGTGGGCCTCTTCTACCGGTCGGGCTACTTCTCGCAGAAGCTCTCCGCCGACGGCTGGCAGCTCGAGTCCTACCCCTCGCTCGATCCCGACGGGCTGCCGCTGCGCGTCGTCCGTCTCGCCGACGGCTCGCCCGCCCGCATCGTGCTGGCGCTCCCCGAGGGACGCGCGCTCTACGCCCGGGTCTGGCGCGCGGAGGTCGGCCGGGTGACCCTCCTCCTGCTCGACACCGACATCCCCGAGAACGAGGACTCGCTCCGTTCCGTCACCGACCGCCTCTACGGCGGCGGGGGCGAGCACCGCCTGCTGCAGGAGCTGCTGCTGGGCATCGGCGGGGTCCGCGCGCTCGAGCTCTGGGCCGAGGTCTCGGGCGGCGTCCTCCCGGAGGTGTTCCACACGAACGAGGGGCACGCCGGCTTCCAGGGGCTCGAGCGCATCTCCGGCCTGATCGGCGCGGGCCTGGACTTCGACCAGGCTCTCCAGGTGGTGCGGGCGAGCACGGTCTTCACCACGCACACTCCGGTGCCGGCGGGCATCGACCGCTTCGACCGCGGGATGATCGAGGAGTACTTCTCCACGGAGCTGCTCCCGGGCGTGCAGGTCGAGGACGTGCTCGCGCTGGGCGCCGAGCCGGGGGACTCCGGGACGGCGTTCAACATGGCGTACATGGGCCTGCGGCTCGCGCAGCGCTCCAACGGCGTCTCGACGCTGCACGGCGAGGTCAGCCGATCGATGTTCTCGAGCCTCTGGCCCGGCTTCGAGACGGCGGAGGTGCCGATCGGCTCGGTGACGAACGGCGTCCACGCGGCCACCTGGACCGATCCGATCCTCCGGCGGCTCGCGGAGGAGCGGCTCGGCACCGACGACACGACGCGGGCCGACTGGGCCTCGGGTGCGCTCGGCGACACCGAGCTGTGGGCCGCGCGCCGCGCGATGCGGGAGCAGCTGGTGCGGGACGCCCGCCGCCGGGCCGCCCGCTCCTGGCGCGAGCAGAACCCGGGCGGCCTCCCGCCGGCCTGGCTCGACGAGCTGCTGGACCCGGACGTGCTCACCATCGGCTTCGCACGGCGGGTGCCGACCTACAAGCGGCTGACCCTGATGCTCCACGACCCCGAGCGTCTGCGGGCGCTGCTCACCCACCCGCAGCACCCGATCCAGATCGTCATCGCGGGCAAGTCCCACCCGGCCGACGAGGAGGGGAAGCGCCTGATCCAGCGGCTCGTCCGCTTCGCGCAGGAGCCGGACGTGCGCCGCAGGATCGTCTTCCTGCCGGACTACGACATCGCGATGGCGCAGCTGCTCTACCCGGGCACCGACGTCTGGCTCAACAACCCGCTGCGCCCGCTCGAGGCGTGCGGCACCTCCGGGATGAAGGCGGCGCTCAACGGCTCGCTCAACCTCTCGATCCTCGACGGCTGGTGGAACGAGTACTTCGACGGCGAGAACGGCTGGGCGATCCCCTCCTCCGACCGCGCGCTCGACCCGGAGGCCCGCGACACGCTCGAGGCCGAGGCGCTCTACGAGCTGCTCGAGACCGAGGTCGTGCCGCGCTACTACGAGCGCGATCACGACGGCGTGCCCCGGCGGTGGGTGCGCTCGATCCGGCACACCCTCGCGACCCTCTCGCCCGAGCTCTCCGCCGAGCGGATGGTGCGCCAGTACGTCGAGGCGCTCTACTCGCCGGCCGCCGAGGCCGGGCGCGCCGTCGCCGCCGACCACTTCGAGCCGGCCAAGGAGCTGGCGACCTGGAAGCGGCGGGTCCGCGCCGGCTGGCCCGGGGTCGCGGTCGCGTCCGTCGAGTCCGGCGGGATCGACGCGGTGCCCCAGCGCGGGGACCGGCTCGCCGTGCGGGCGGGCGTGCGCCTGGGCGAGCTCTCGCCGGCGGACGTCTCGGTCGAGGTCGTCTACGGGACGACGTCCGCTGACGGCTCGCTCACCGAGGTCCGCCACCACGAGCTCGAGGTGGTCGAGGAGTCGGGTGCCGTGGTGCCGGCCGACGCGGTCGGGCGCGTGCCCTACGCCGGAGTGGTCACCCTCGACCGCAGCGGCTCCTTCGGCTACACCGTCCGCGTCGTGCCGCGGCATCCCCTCCTGGCCCGCTCCGCCGAGCTGGGCCTGGCCGCCGCCGCCGGCTGACCCCGCCCGGTCCCTCTCCGCGAGATGCCGCTCCGGTGCGCCTTCCTCGGCGTCTCGCGGACCGGAGTGGGATCTCGCGGGAGGAGGACGGCGCACGGAGCGAAACGGCGCCCGGAGGAGGACGGCGGGGGAGCAGGGGTCAGCGCGCGATGTCGGCGAGGAGGGCGGCCGTCGCGGCGACGAGGTCGGCGGGGGCGAGCTCGATGTCGAAGCCCCGGCGCCCGCCCGAGACGAGCACCGTGTCGTGGAGCTCGACGGTCTCGTCGATCACGGTGCGGTGCCGCGTCCTCTGCCCGAGCGGCGAGATGCCGCCGAGCACGTAGCCGGTCCGGCGCTGGGCCAGCACGGGGTCGGCCATCGCCGCCCGCCTGCCTCCGACCGCGGCCGCGAGCTCCTTCAGCCCGAGGGAGCCGGTGACGGGCACGACGCCCACCACGAGCTCGCCGTCCACGTCGACCATCAGGGTCTTGAACACGCGCTCCGGCTCGACGCCTAGCGCCTCGGCCGCCTCGAGCCCGTAGCGCGTCGTGGCCGGGTCGTGCCGGTACTGGCGGGGAGTGAAGGGGACGCCCGCCGCCGTCAGCGCGACGGTCGCCGGGGTCCCCGGCCCGCTCCTCGCCATCAGGCGTCCTGCTCGGCCGCCGGCCCGTGCGCGGCGAAGAGCTGCATCGAGGTTCCGGCCACGCGGATGACCTGCCCCGGCTCGAACGACTCGCCGTGCTCCAGCGGCTCCGGCTCCTCGCTGTTCCACAGGCGCGTGTAGCCGGCGACCCCCTCGCCCTCGGCGAGCACGACCGTGGTGTCCTGCTCGACGCCGTGCACCACCAGCAGGACACGGTCCGGCTCGCCCTCGACCGGCGTCGAGGCCGCGAGGTACTGCAGCGTCCGGTTGGCGGCGGAGGTCCAGTCGTGCTCGCTCATCCCGCGCCCGTGGGCGTCGAACCACGTCATGGTCGTGGCGCCCGGCTCGCTCGCGTCGCCGCTGCCGTAGCGGGAGGGACGCAGCGCCGGGTGCTCGCGCCGCAGGCGCAGCAGGGTGCGCGTGTGCGCGCGGAGCGCGAGCTGCCAGTCGGCCAGGCCCTCCCAGCGCACCCAGGTCAGGTCCGAGTCCTGGCAGTAGGCGTTGTTGTTGCCGCGCTGGCTGCGCCCGGTCTCGTCGCCCGCCGTGATCATCGGCACGCCGGCCGACAGGAGCAGGGTGCCGAGGAGGTTCCGCATCGCCTTGCGCCGCGCCAGCGTGATCCGCTCGTCGGTGGTGGGGCCCTCGAAGCCGTGGTTGAAGGAGCGGTTGGTGTCGGCTCCGTCGCGGTTCGACTCGCCGTTGCCGATGTTGTGCTTGACGTTGTACGAGACGAGGTCCGCCAGCGTGAAGCCGTCGTGCGCGGTGACGAAGTTGACCGAAGCGAGGGGTCCCCGCTCCGCCGAGAAGGTGTTGGAGGACCCCGAGAGCCGGGTCGCGAAGCCGCCGATGCCGACGGGGGCCGTGCCGGCGCGGCGGGCGTAGTCGATGTCAGAGAGCCAGAAGTTGCGGGCGCGGTCGCGGTAGCGGTCGTTCCACTCCGACCACCCGGCCGGGAAGTTCCCCGTCTGCCAGCCGCCCATTCCCACGTCCCAGGGCTCGGCGATCATCTTCACGCCGGCCAGCGCCGGATCCTCGACCGCGGCCCGCAGCAGCGGGTGGTCGCTCCGGAAGTGCGCGATCTCGTCGCGGCCGAGGGTCGCGGCCAGGTCGAGCCGGAAGCCGTCGATCCCGACCTCGCCCGACCAGTAGCGCATCGAGTCCAGCGCGAGGCGCTGCGCCGCGGGCCGGCCGAAGTCGATCGTGTTCCCGCAGCCGGTGACGTCCACGTAGTGGCCCTCGGGCGTCTGGCGGTACCAGCCGGCGTCGTCGATCCCGCGCAGGCTCGACATCGGCCCGCCCGGCCCCTCCTCGGCGGTGTGGTTGTAGACCACGTCCAGGATCACCTCGAGGCCGGCCTCGTGCAGGAGCTTCACCATCCCCTTGAACTCCCGGAGCACCGCGGTCGGTCCGCCGCGCTGCGCGGTGGAGGAGGCGTACGCGGCGTGCGGGGCGAAGAAGTTCAGCGTGTTGTAGCCCCAGTAGTTGGTCAGCCCCTGCCGCAGCAGGCGCTGCTCCGACACGAACGCGTGCACGGGCAGCAGCTCGACCGCCGTCACGCCCAGATCGAGCAGCGCCGAGACCGTCGACTCGTGCGCCAGGCCGGCGTAGGTGCCGCGCAGCTCCACGGGGAGCGCCGGGTTCAGCCGGGTCAGCCCCTTCACGTGCGCCTCGTAGATCACGGTGCGGTCCATCGGGGTGCCGGGCCGGGAGGAGGAGCCCCAGTCGAACGCGTCGTCCACGACGACGGAGCGCCACTCGTTCTCCGCCACCCGGTGCAGGCCCCGGGAGTACGGCTCCAGCAGGGCCCGGCGGGGGTCGAAGCGGTGCCGGGGGCCCGTCGGCCCGTCGACGCGCAGGGCGTAGCGGCGGCCGGGGGCCAGCAGATCGGAGCGCGCGGACCAGACCGCGGCGTCGTCGCGCGCCAGCGGGACCGTGCGGGTCACCCAGGTCGGATCCTTCTCGTCGTACAGCAGCAGATCGACGGCGCTCGCGCTCTCGGACCAGACCCGGAGCTCACCGCCCTGATCGTCCACGGTCACGCCGAGCCGGGCCAGGGGATCGTGAGAGGTCATGCGACTTACAGTAGTGACGGGCACCGGCTCCCTCCGTGCGCCCGACGCGGGACGAAGGGCTGCTGTGATCTACCTCGACCACGCCGCGACCACCCCGCTGCGCGCCTCGGCGCTCGCCGCGTTCGCGGAGGCGTCCGCCCACGCCGGCAACCCCTCCTCCGTCCACGGCTCCGGCCAGGAGGCGCGCCGCCGGCTGGAGGACGCCCGGTCGGCGCTCGCCGGGGTGCTCGACTGCGAGCCGATCGAGGTGATCCTCACTGCCGGCGGCACCGAGGCGGTCAACCTCGGGATCAAGGGCCTCTACTGGCAGCGCCGGAGCGAGGACCCGGCCCGCGTCCGGGTCCTGGTCGCCGAGGGGGAGCATCACGCGACGCTCGACTCGGCCGCCTGGCTCGCCGAGCACGAGGGCGCCGTCCTCGAGTGGCTGCCTCTCGACGACGAGGGCACCCTGCGGCCGGAGGCGCTCGCCGCGGCGCTGGAGAAGGACCCCGGATCGGTCGCCCTGGTCACGGTGCTCTGGGTCAACAACGAGATCGGGACGATCAACCCGATCGCCGAGCTGGCGGCGGCGTGCGCCCGCGCCGGCGTCCCCCTCCACGTCGACGCGGTCGCCGCCCTCGGGCACGTGCCGCTGGGGATCGCCGAGATCCGCCGCGCCTCCGGCTCCGGGCGCGGCGCGGGACTGGCCGCCGTCAGCGTCTCGGGTCACAAGGTCGGCGGGCCGATCGCGACCGGTGCGCTCGTGCTCGCCCGCGACGCCCGCGTGGTCCCGGTGCTGCACGGAGGCGGACAGCAGCGGGGCGTCCGCTCCGGCACTCAGGACGTGCCGGGTGCCGCGGCCTTCGCCGCCGCCGCGGTCGAGGCGGACGCCGAGCTGTCGGCGGAGGCGCGGCGCCTGACAGCCCTGCGGGACCGGCTCGTCGCGGGCGTCCTCGCCGCCGTGCCGGGGGCGACCCTGACCGGGCCCGCCCTCGACTCCGGACGCCGGGTCGCCAACAACGCGCACCTCGCCTTCCCCGGTGCGCAGGGCGACTCCCTCCTCTTCCTCCTCGACACCGCGGGCGTCTCCGTCTCGACCGGGTCCGCCTGCACGGCGGGGATCCCGGAGCCCTCGCACGTGGTCCTCGCGCTCGGCCGGAGCGAGGACGAGGCCCGCGGGGTGCTCCGGATGACGCTCGGCCACACCTCGACCGACGCGGACGTCGACGCCCTCCTGGCCGCGCTGCCCGGCGCCTACGCCCGCGCCGCCCGAGCCGGACTCTCGAACCGCGCGGTGCTGCCCGCCTGAACCCCTGCCGGCCGCGCCCGCGGGAAACGTAGACTCGCACGGTGAAGGTTCTGGCGGCGATGAGCGGTGGAGTGGACTCGGCGGTGGCCGCGGCCCGCGCGGTGGAGGCGGGGCACGACGTGGTGGGCGTGCACCTCGCCCTGAGCAGGATGCCCGGCACGCTGCGCACCGGCAGCCGGGGGTGCTGCACGATCGAGGACTCGATGGACGCGCAGCGCGCCGCGAACGTCCTCGGCATCCCGTACTACGTGTGGGACTTCTCCGAGCGGTTCAAGCTGGACGTCGTCGACGACTTCGTCGCCGAGTACTCGGCGGGCCGCACCCCGAACCCCTGCATGCGCTGCAACGAGCGGATCAAGTTCGCCGCCCTGCTCGAGAAGGCTCTCGACCTCGGCTTCGACGCCGTCTGCACCGGCCACTACGCCTCCCTCCGCACCGCCGCCGACGGCTCCCCGGAGCTCCATCGCGCGAGCGACGAGGCGAAGGACCAGTCCTACGTCCTCGGCGTGCTGACGGAGCAGCAGCTGCGGCACTCGATGTTCCCGCTCGGCTCCACGCCGTCCAAGGCGATCGTGCGCGCGGAGGCGGCGGAGCGGGGCCTCAGCGTCGCGAGCAAGCCCGACAGCTACGACATCTGCTTCATCCCCGACGGCGACACCCGCGGCTGGCTCGCCGAGCGCGTCGCCCCCGAGACCGGAGCGGTCGTCGATCGGGACGGCGCGGTGGTCGGCTCCCACGAGGGCGCCCACGGGTACACGGTGGGCCAGCGCCGGGGCCTGCACCTCGGCGTCCCCGCGCCCGACGGACGGCCCCGCTTCGTCCTGGAGGTGCGGCCGGTGAGCAACGAGGTCGTGGTCGGTCCGCGCGAGGCTCTGCGCATCGGCGAGATCGCCGGCGAGCGGTTCACCTGGGCGGGCGCCGCTCCCGAGGACGCGGACGCGCCCTTCCGCTGCGACGTCCAGATCCGCGCGCACGCCGACCCGGTCCCCGCCTCCGCGGTGGTGTCGCACGTCGATGGCAGGGTGGAGCTCGTGATCACTCCGGACTCGCCGCTCGACGGCGTCGCCCCCGGCCAGACGGCCGTCGTCTACCTCGGCACCCGCGTGCTGGGCCAGTGCACGATCGACCGCACGGTCGCTGCCGACGCCGCGGTGCTCCGATGAGCGCCGTCGAGCCCGCCGCCCGCGTCGAGGAGCTGCGGGCGCGGATCCGGTCGGCGAGCGACGACTACTACGCGGCCGACTCCTCGCCGCTGTCCGACGCCGAGTACGACGCCCTGGTGCGCGAGCTCGCCGCGCTCGAGGCCGAGCACCCCGAGCTCGCCGCCGAGGACTCGCCGACGCGGACGGTCGGCGGGATCGTCGGAGCGGGCCTCGCCCCGATCGACCACGCCGAGCGGATGCTCTCCCTCGACAACGTGTTCTCGGCCGAGGAGCTGCGCGAGTGGTGCGAGAAGACGGTGGCCTCGGCCGACCGCCCCGTCGCCTGGCTCACGGAGCTCAAGATCGACGGGCTCGCGATCTCCCTCCACTACGAGAACGGCCGCCTCGTCACGGCGGCGACCCGCGGTGACGGCCGCACCGGCGAGGACGTCACCGTCAACGCCCTCCGCGTCGCGGGCATCCCCGAGCGCCTCTCCGGTGAGGGCCACCCGGCACTCGTCGAGGTCCGCGGCGAGGTCTTCATCCCCGTGGCCGCCTTCGCCGAGCTGAACGCCCTCCAGGAGACGCTGCGCGACGAGGCGGTCGAGGAGGCGCGGACCCGCTGGTCGACCCGCCCGGCCGCCACCCGCGGCGTCTTCGAGGAGGAGAAGGCGCGCACGAGCGCGCTGCGGCGCTTCCCGACCTTCGCCAACCCGCGGAACGCGGCGAGCGGCGGCCTCCGCCAGCAGCTCGACAAGAAGTCGGGTCTCGACCTGCGCGCCGGCGAGGCGCGCGTCGGCTCCCTCGCGCTCTACGTGCACGGCATCGGCGCCTGGCCGGACCCGCCGGTCGCGACCCAGTCCGAGGTCTACGGGCTCCTCTCCTCCTGGGGACTGCCGGTCAGCGGCCACAACCGCGTCTCGGCCTCGGTGGAGGAGGTGCTCGCCTTCGTCGAGCGCTACGGCCGCGAGCGGCACTCGGTCGAGCACGAGATCGACGGCGTGGTCGTGAAGGTGGACGAGCTCGAGCTGCACGACGAGCTCGGCGCCACCAGCCGGGCGCCGCGCTGGGCGATCGCCTACAAGTACCCGCCCGAGGAGGTCCACACGACGCTCCTCGACATCGTCGTGAGCGTCGGGCGCACCGGCCGCGCGACGCCGTTCGCCCAGATGACCAAGGTGAAGGTCGCGGGGTCCGAGGTGCGCCAGGCCACGCTGCACAACGCCGACGTGGTCAAGGCCAAGGGCGTGCTCATCGGCGACACGGTCGTGCTGCGGAAGGCCGGGGACGTCATCCCCGAGGTGCTCGGCCCGGTGGTGGAGCTCCGCGACGGCTCCGAGCGCGAGTTCGTGATGCCGACGCAGTGCCCCGAGTGCGGCACCACGCTCGCTCCGGCCAAGGAGGGCGACGTCGACCTGCGCTGCCCCAACGCGGAGTCCTGCCCCGCGCAGGTCCGCGGACGCGTCGAGCACATCGGCAGCCGCGGCGCGCTCGACATCGAGGCGCTCGGCGAGGTCAGCGCCGCCGCCCTGACCCAGCCCCTGGTGCCCGCCGAGCCGCCGCTGCGGACCGAGGCCGGCCTGTTCGAGCTCACGGTGGCCGATCTCTTCCCGATCGAGGTCGTCGTCCGCGACTCCGAGACGGGTCTGCAGAAGCTCGACGCGAAGGGCGATCCGAAGGTCGTCACGCCCTTCAAGCGCAAGCGGCAGCTCGCCAAGGACGGCGCCTTCGACCCGGAGGCGGGAGCCTTCGCGGGGGACGCCGCCTCCGTGCCCTCCACCAACGCCCTCCGGCTGATCGAGAACATCGAGCGGGCGAAGACCAAGGAGCTGTGGCGCCTGCTGGTCTCGCTCAGCATCCGGCACGTCGGCCCGGTCGCGGCGCGCGCGCTGGCGGGCTACTTCGGCTCGCTCGACGCGATCCGCGGGGCGAGCCGCGACGAGCTCGCCGCGGTCGACGGGGTGGGCGGGATCATCGCCGACGCTCTGATCGCCTGGTTCGAGGTCGCCTGGCACGTCGAGATCGTCGACCGCTGGGCCGCGGCCGGAGTGCGCTTCGCCACGCCCGGCCACCCCGGTCCCGGTGCCGCGGACGCCGCTGGCGGGGTGCTCGCGGGTCTCACGGTCGTGGCGACCGGCAGCCTGGAGGGGTACTCCCGCGAGGGGGCGCAGGAGGCCATCCTCGCGGCCGGCGGCAAGGCCGGCTCGAGCGTCTCCAAGAAGACCGACTACGTCGCCGCCGGTCCCGGCGCCGGCAGCAAGCTCGGCAAGGCCGAGGCCCTGGGGCTCCGGATCATCACCGCGGCCGAGTTCCACCTCCTGGTGACGGAGGGACCGGACGCGATCGCGCTGCCGGAGGAGGCGTCCGCCGATGCTCCGGAGGAGGCGTCCGCCGACGCTCCGGAGGAGGCCGCCGCCGGCCCGGACGGGGACGTCGCCGGCGCATCGCGCTCCGACGTCTCGCCGGAGGACGACGCCGTGCCGGAGACCGACGCCGTCCCGGACGCGGCCGCCCCGAGCACGGAGGAGCCGACCGGGCCCGATGCCTGACGCGGGCGGCGGGGAGCGGCGGGCGTTCCTGCGCCGCTCCCTCGCCGACGCAGCGTCGCTCGCGCTCGACGCCGCGGCTCGGCCCACCGCCGCCGAGCGCCGGACCGCCGAGGTGCTCGGGCGGATCGACCACGTGGTCGTGCTCTCCTTCGCCGGCCGCAGCCGCGACCAGGTCCTCGGCGCGCTAGACGATACTGACGGCCCGGTGTTCACCGGTGATACGGACGCCGTGATGACAGCGCCCGGCCCGGACGATCCTCCGGGCGCGCGCTTCGCCCCCGAGATGCTGCCGGTGCACGCGCTCCTCGCCACGGCCTTCGCGCGGGCCGACCACTGGCGCGCCGACGGCCGCGATCCGCTGCCGGCGGCCCTGCGCGCGGCCCGGGAGACCGGTACCGGCTGGGCTCTCGCGGTCGACGAGCGGCAGGGCGTCTCGACCACGCTCCTCGCCGATCCGGAGTGGCCCCACCGCGATCCTGGCGCCGCCGGCTCCCGCGGCGGGCGCCTCCTTCCCGTCGACGCGCTGGCCGCCGAGGCCGCTGCCGGCTCCCTGCCTCCGCTCGTCCTGGTCGAGCCGCGGTCCCTCGTCGATCCGGCCGACTTCGCCGACGCCGCAGCCGCCGGCACCGATCGATCCGCCGATGCGCGCCTCGCGGAGCAGCTGCTGCACGTCGTGTTCGACGCCGTCCGCGACGGGGAGCGGGCGGGGCGGCGGATGCTGCTCCTCGTCACCGCGCGGGGGAGCGCAGGGCGGCCCGGCACGGTGCCGGCGCTCGTGCTCGCCTCGGCCGTCCCCTCGGGTGCACGGATCGGCGTGCCGCTCGGTCCGGAGACTCCCGCGCAGCTCGTCCGCGCCCGGGCGGGCGTGCGCCGGGCGCTCGTCGATCCGCAGGTCCGAGAGCTGGCCGCACTCCTCAGCGGTCCCGACCGCCCCCTCGCGCGCTGGCCCCGCACGGCGCCGGCGTTCGCGCCGCCCGCGCCGGTCGGGCGGCGCCTCCGCGACGCGGCCCGCCGCGCCCACGTCGACCTCGAGCCGGAGGCCGGACTGCTCGCCCGCCTCCGGGCCGCCGCCCCGGGCGCGTCGCTACACTCCGAGCAGGCGCAGGCGGCGCAGGAGAGGCGGCGGAGATGACCAGCGAGCGGACTCCCTCGGAGCACGACGACGGAGCTCCGCGCTCCCGCTCCCGCCGCCGCTTCCTGGCCGGAACCGCCGCCGCCGGAGTCGGAGCCGGAGCACTCGCCGGCGGCGCGATCGGCGCGGCCGTCGCCTCCGGTCCCCGCCGCGAGGAGGAGCCGCGACTGCCCGCCCGCACGGAGCCGGGCTTCGACCACGTCGTCGTGATCATGTTCGAGAACCGCTCCTTCGACAACGTCCTCGGCCGCCTCTACGGACCGGACGACCTGCCCGCGGGCGAGAGCTTCGAGGGCCTCCTCCCCGACGAGCGGACGAACACCAGCGCCGGGGGACTGACCGTCGGCACGCACGTCTACGAGGGCGCCACCGACTCCGTGATGCGCCAGCCCGACCCGGACCCGGGCGAGGAGTACCCGCACGTCAACACCCAGCTCTTCGGCACGGTGGATCCGCCCGAGAACGTCGGCCGCACCGTCGGCGCCATGACCGCGCCCTTCAACGCGCCCGCCGACGCCTCCGCCCCGACGATGAGCGGCTTCCTCGAGGACTACGTCCAGCACCTGCGGGTGATGAAGAAGGGGCAGGAGCCCACGGCGGAGGAGGCGCGGACGATCATGGGCGGCTTCTCGCCGGAGATGCTGCCCGTCTTCTCCACCCTCGCCCGCGAGTTCGCCGTCTTCGACCAGTGGTTCTGCGCCGTCCCCTCCCAGACCTTCTGCAACCGGTCCTTCCTGCACGCGTCGACCTCGCACGGCTTCGTCACCAACAAGCAGGGCGGCGGCTACGAGAAGTGGCTCGCGGACGACCTGGCCGACGCGCCGACGGTGTTCAACCGCCTCGAGGAGGCGGGGAGGACCTGGCGCGTCTACTTCGACGCGCTGCAGGTGGTCTCGTACACCGGGTTCCTGCACGCGCCGGTGCTCGAGAAGTACTGGAAGACCCACTTCTCGACGATGGACCGGTTCTACGCCGACGTGGAGAACGGCGAGCTGCCCGACTACGCCTTCCTCGAGCCGCGGCTCGTCTTC
The DNA here is from genome assembly GCF_002932815.1 of Rathayibacter sp. AY1B4. Classification (NCBI taxonomy): domain Bacteria; kingdom Bacillati; phylum Actinomycetota; class Actinomycetes; order Micrococcales; family Microbacteriaceae; genus Rathayibacter; species Rathayibacter sp. AY1B4. The sequence goes on from NZ_PSWN01000001.1 coordinate 162,668, forward strand.
GACCACAACGACATGCACCCGCCGACCGGGGTCCTGCACGAGGACGAGGTCGACGGCACGCCCGTCTACGACAGCGCGCTGTCCGACGTCCGCGCCGGCGAGCTGCTGCTGCACCAGGTGTACTCGGCGATCCGGGAGAGCGCGAGCACGACCGGCTCGAACGCGGTGAACACGCTGCTGATGGCGACCTTCGACGAGCACGGCGGCCTCTACGACCACGTCCCTCCGCCGTCGGCGACTCCGCCGGGCGACGGCCGCGAGGGCGAGATGGGCTTCGCCTTCGACCGGCTCGGCTGCCGCGTGCCGGCGATCGCCGTCTCGGCGTACACGAGGGCCGGCACGATCGTGCACGACGAGCTGCACCACGGCGCGGTGATCCGGACCCTCAGCGCCCTGCACGGCCTCGAGCCGCTGACCGCTCGCGACGCCTCCGCCCCCGACCTCTTCGGGGTGCTGACCCTCGACGAGCCGCGGCAGATCGGCGACTGGCCGACCACGGTGCCGCAGTACCTGCCCCCGAACCCCGAGGCGGCGCCCGCGCATCCGGCGCACGTGAACCGCGACAAGCCGCTGAGCCCGCCCGCCGTCGGCCTGATGGGCCTGCTGCTGGCCCGGTACGGCGAGCCCGGCGAGGACCTGCCGACCACCTACGAGGGCGCGTACAACGCACTCCTGAAGCACGGCGCCAGCCTCTTCGGCGGCTCCTGACGGGCGGGCGGCACGGGCGGAGGCGGTGCGGGCGCGCCGAGTAGACTGGCGGCCGGAAATCCCCCCGAACCACCAGACGGAGACGCATGTCCGAGATCACGGCCGACACGGTCGCCCATCTGGCCCAGCTGGCCAGGATCGACCTCACTTCCGACGAGATCGGGAGCCTCACCAGGGAGCTCGGCCAGATCGTCGACTCCGTGCGCGCGGTCCAGGCCGTCGCCACGCCCGACGTGCCGGCGACCAGCCACCCGATCCCGCTCGAGAACGTCTTCCGGCCCGACGTGGTCGGCGAGACCCTCACGCTCGAGCAGGCGCTCTCCGGCGCGCCCGAGCACGACGGCAGCCGCTTCCAGGTCTCCGCGATCCTGGGGGAGGAGCAGTGAGCGCGCACGGCGACGAGCTCGTCCGCCTCAGCGCGTCCGCCCTCTCCGAGAAGCTGGCCGACGGCTCGGTCTCCTCGGTCGAGGCCACCCGCGCCCACCTCGAGCGCATCGACGCGGTCGACGGAGCGGTCCACGCCTTCCTCCACGTCGCGCGCGAGGGCGCGGTCGCGTCCGCCGAGGCGATCGACCGCCGGCGGGCCGACGGCGAGTCGCTGCACCCCCTCGCCGGAGTGCCTCTCGCGGTCAAGGACGTCATCGTCACGAACGACATGCCGACCACGAGCGGCTCCCGCATCCTCGAGGGCTGGCGCCCGCCCTACGACGCGACCGTCATGCGCAAGGTCCGCGAGGCCGGGCTGGTCCCGATCGGCAAGACCAACATGGACGAGTTCGCGATGGGCTCGACCACCGAGCGCAGCGCCTACGGCCCCACCCACAACCCGTGGGACCTCGATCGCATCCCCGGCGGCTCCGGCGGCGGATCCGCCGCGGCCGTCGCGAGCTACGAGGCGCCCCTGGCCCTCGGCTCCGACACCGGGGGATCGATCCGCCAGCCCGCGCACGTGACCGGCACCGTCGGCGTGAAGCCGACTTACGGCGGCGTGTCCCGCTACGGAGCGATCGCGCTCGCCTCGAGCCTCGACCAGATCGGCCCGGTCTCCCGGACGGTCCTCGACTCCGCGCTGCTGCACGACGTCATCGCGGGCCACGACCCGCGCGACTCGACCTCGCTGCGCGACTCCTGGCCCTCCTTCGCCGACGCGGTGCGCCGCGCCGACGTGACGGGCCTCCGGATCGGCGTGGTCAAGGAGCTCGACGGCGGCGAGGGCTTCCAGCCCGGCGTGCTGGCGCGCTTCCACGAGGCGCTCGAGATCCTGCAGGGCGCCGGAGCCGAGGTCGTCGAGGTGAGCCTCCCGAGCGTCGAGCACGCGGTCGCCGCCTACTACCTGATCCTCCCCGCGGAGGCCTCCAGCAACCTCGCCAAGTTCGACTCGGTCCGGTTCGGCCTCCGGGTCACGCCGGAGGGCGGCGGCACGGTCGAGCAGGTCATGTCCGCGACCCGCGAGCAGGGCTTCGGCCCCGAGGTCAAGCGCCGGATCATCCTCGGCACCTACGCCCTCTCGGCCGGCTACTACGACGCCTACTACGGCAGCGCGCAAAAGGTCCGGACCCTGGTGCAGCGGGACTTCGACGCGGCCTTCGCGGACGTCGACGTGATCGCCTCGCCGACGGCACCGACGACCGCCTACCGCCTCGGCGAGAAGCTCGACGACCCGCTGGCGATGTACCGCGGCGACGTCGCGACCATCCCGGCGAACCTGGCCGGCATCCCCGGCATCTCCGTCCCCGCCGGCCTCGCCGACGAGGACGGGCTGCCCGTCGGCATCCAGTTCCTCGCTCCCGCCCGGGAGGACGTGCGCCTCTACACCGTGGGCGCCGCGCTCGAGGCGCTGCTCGAGGAGAAGTGGGGCCGCCCGCTCCTCGCGCAGGCCCCCGACCTGACCCACTCCGTGCTCTCCGCGACCGAGGAAGGTGCCGTCTGATGGCCTCCGCGCACACGTCCGCTCCCGAGCTGATGGACTACGACGAGGTCTTCGAGACCTTCGAGCCGGTGCTCGGCTTCGAGGTGCACGTCGAGCTCAACACGAAGACCAAGATGTTCTCGGACGCGCCGAACGAGTTCGGGTCCGAGCCCAACACGAACGTGACCCCGGTCGACCTCGGCCTCCCGGGCTCGCTGCCGGTCGTGAACGAGCAGGCCGTCCGCTACTCGATCAGCCTCGGCCTCGCCCTGGGCTGCTCGATCGCCCCGTCCAGCCGCTTCGCGCGCAAGAACTACTTCTATCCGGACCTGGCGAAGAACTACCAGATCTCGCAGTTCGACGAGCCGATCGCCTTCGAGGGCTCGGTCGAGGTCGAGCTGGCCGACGGCTCGCTCGTGCAGATCCCGATCGAGCGCGCGCACATGGAGGAGGACGCCGGCAAGCTCACGCACGTCGGCGGCGCCACCGGCCGCATTCAGGGCGCCGAGTACTCGCTCGTGGACTACAACCGCGCGGGGGTCCCGCTCGTCGAGATCGTCACGAAGCCGATCTACGGCGCGGGGAAGAGCGCGCCCGAGTACGCGAAGGCGTACGTCGCGACGATCCGCGACATCGTGCTGGCGCTCGGCATCTCGGACGCCAAGATGGAGCGCGGCAACCTGCGCTGCGACGCGAACGTCTCGCTCCGCCCGATCGGCCAGGAGAAGCTCGGAACCCGCACCGAGACCAAGAACGTCAACTCGCTCCGCTCGGTCGAGCGCGCCGTCCGCTACGAGATCCAGCGCCAGGCGGCGATCCTCGCCGCGGGTGGCACGATCACGCAGGAGACGCGCCACTGGCACGAGGACACCGGCCGCACCTCCGCGGGCCGGCCCAAGAGCGACGCCGACGACTACCGCTACTTCCCGGAGCCCGACCTGCTCCCGGTCGTGCCGAGCCCGGAGTTGATCGAGGAGCTGCGCGCCGCGCTCCCCGAGAAGCCCGCCGACCGCCGTCGCCGCCTCAAGCAGGAGTGGGGCTTCACCGACCTCGAGTTCCAGGACGTCGCCAACAGCGGCCTGCTGGTCGAGATCACCGAGACCGTCTCCGCGGGAGCCGCTCCGCAGGCGGCCCGCAAGTGGTGGACCGGGGAGATCGCGCGCCTCGCGAACGCGGCGGGCGAGGACCCGGCGTCCCTGGTCACCCCGGCCCAGGTCGCCGAGCTCGCCGGTCTGATCGAGAGCGGCACGCTGACCGACCGCCTCGCCCGCGAGGTCCTCCAGGGCGTCATCGCCGGGGAGGGCACCCCGCAGGAGGTCGTCGACGCCCGTGGACTCGCGGTCGTCTCGGACGACGGAGCGCTCATCGAGGCGATCGACGCTGCACTGGCCTCGCAGCCCGACGTGCTCGCGAAGATCCGCGACGGCAAGGTGCAGGCCGCCGGTGCCGTGATCGGTGCCGTGATGAAGGCCATGAAGGGGCAGGCCGACGCCGCCCGCGTCCGCGAGCTCGTCCTGGAGCGCGCGGCCGGCTGAGCCGGTGCGCGGGGAGGTGCGGTCATGAGCGGTGGAACCGGCGACGCGCCCCTTCCCGCGCGGCTCGAGCTGCCGGCGGGCGCCCTCCTGCGTCCTCTCGTCTCGAGCGATGCGGACCTCCTGCACGCGGTGATCGGCGAGCAGAGACCGTGGCTCGCGGCTCTCCTCCGCGGGGACGATCCGGCCGCCCTGCCGTCGGCGTCCCTCGGCGACGACGTGCGCGGTCTCCTGCGCCTCGAGGAGGAGTCGCGTGCGGGCAGAGCGCACGCGTTCCTGCTCGTCGGCCCGGACCGCACCGAGGCGCTGGGCGCTCTGAGCGTCCGGCCCGGCGGCGGCGACTCCGCCGAGGCCTCCTGGTGGGTCGTCCCCGCCGTCCGGGGCTCGCGGCTCGAGGAGGAGCTCGACGCCTACGCGCGCCGCTGGCTCCAGCAGCACTGGCCCTTCGACACGGTCACCACGCCCGACAACCACCCCGACGATCCCGCCTCCCTGGCCGGGGCGAACATCGTGGCGCTCGTGCCCGCCGCGCCGGAGCGCACCGCCCTCCCCGACCCCGACGCCGCCTCGGCGGCGCTCCTCTGGGCGGAGTACCGCTCCGCACATCCGGGAGTTGACGAGGCGCTCCCGCCGGTCGAGGCGTTCGGCGACAGCACGGCGATGGCGGACGAGCTGCTGGGCCTCGTGCGGCGCGGAGTGAAGACGGCCACGGCGTCCCTCGCCGAGGAGGGGGCGCCCGTCGCGGGCGAGCACTGGATCGTCTGCGACGGCGCGGGAGCGGCGCGTGTCGTCCTCGTGACGGACGAGGTGCGGACCGGTCCGCTCGACTCCGTCGACGACGCGTTCGCCTGGGCCGAGGGCGAGGGGGACCGCACGCGCGCCTCCTGGCTCGACGGGCACCGCCGCTACTTCGCCCGCGTCTCACCTGGCGGCATCGGCGACGTGGTCTTCGAGCGCTTCCACGTGGTCTGGCCGGAGGCCGACGCCGAGCGCGCCGCCGCCTTCGCCCGCTCGGTCGGAGCGTTCCGGCCCGAGGAGCTCGACGGGACTCCCGCGCAGACCTAGGGGGTTTCCCGGATGCCCCGCTCAGGCGCCCTGCGCCAGAGTGGAGTCATGGCTACTCTCGTGCGCCCCCGTCGGGGCAGGATCATCGCCGGCGTCTGTGCCGGTCTCGCCCGCCGATTCGGCTGGAGCCCCTTCGTGGTGCGTCTCCTGTTCGTGCTCTCGTGTCTCCTCCCGGGGCCGCAGATCATCGCCTACCTCGTGATGTGGGTGGTCATCCCGAAGCAGAAATGACCGAGGCCCCCGCTCCGAGCAGCCTCTGAGAGAACGCTCAGCACCCGGAGCGGTGAGAGGCCTACGGTGGCGGTGTGCGTCCGTCGGGCGCCGAGGAGGAGATCATGGGATTCCTGGACCGACTGCTGGGCCGCGACGAGCAGCCTGAGAGCGCACGCCGCTCGACGTACGCGCCGCCGCAGGCCGCGGACCGCAGGCCCGAGTACGGCTCCCCTCCGGCGACGTCTCCGCGCACCGACGATGAGCGTGCCATCGAGCGCTACCGCTACCTCCTCCGCACCGCGCCGCCCGAGGCGATCGAGCAGGTGCACCGCGAGGCCTTCGAGCAGCTGACCCCGGATCAGCGCCAGCAGGTCTTCCGAGAGCTCAGCGAGGGGGCCCCTGTCGGCGACGCGCCGAAGGACGACGACCCCCGCACGCTCGCCCAGTCCGCCACGCGGAGCGAGCTGCGACAGCCCGGATTCATGGAGCGCCGCTTCTCCGGCGGCGGAGGCATGGGCTTCGGCGGCGTCCTCGCCTCCTCGATGCTCGGCACGATCGCCGGGTTCGCGATCGGCTCGGCCATCGCGGGCGCGTTCCTCCCCGACGGGGGAGGCGACTACGCCGGCGGTGACGGCGGGGGAGACGCCTCGGCCGACGGTGGAGCGGATGCGGGAGGTGCGGACGCCTCCGGTGCGGACGCCGGAGACGGCGGCGGCTGGGGCGACTCCGGCGGCGGCGACTTCGGTGGCGGAGGCGACTTCGGCGGGGGCGGCGACTTCGGAGGCGGCGACTTCGGAGGCGGCGACTTCGGCTTCTAGCCTCGTTGCAGAGGGCCCCCGATCACGGACAGTGGTCGGGGGCCCTCGCTCGTTCCGGGCTAGTCCTCGTCGGTCAGCATGGCCTTCACCTGGCGGCGGAGGACCTTGCCGATCATGCTCCGCGGCAGCTCGTCGACGACGGTGATCCGCTTGGGCACCTTGTAGGGGGTCAGCGCCTCCCGGACGGCCTTGCGGGCGGCTGCGACGTCGAGTTGCGCGCCCGGCTCCAGGACGACCGCCGCCGCCACGGACTCGCCGCTGCGCGGATCGGGCAGGCCGACCACCGCCACCTCCTTGATCTCGGGCAGGCGGAGCAGCACCTCCTCCACCTCGGACGGCGAGACGTTGAAGCCGCCCGTGATCACGAGCTCCTTGATCCGGTCGACGATGCGCACGAAGCCGTCCTCGTCGATCGTCGCGATATCGCCGGTGCGGAACCAGCCGTCACCGGTGAAGGTCGCCGCCGTCTCGTCGGGCTTGCGGTGGTAGCCCCGGAACACCTGCGGACCGCGCACGACCAGCTCGCCCTGCTCGCCGGTCGCCACCTCCGTGTCGGGATCCTCGGGATCGACGATCCGCACGTCGGTGCCGGGAAGCGGGAGCCCGACCGTCCCGGCGCGTCGCGTCGGACCGACCGGATTGGCCATCAGGACCGGAGAGGTCTCCGAGAGGCCGTAGCCCTCGACGAGCGTGCCTCCGGTCAGCGCCTCGAACGACTCGACCAGCGCCGGGTCGAGCGGCATCGCACCCGAGATGGCGATCTCGATGCCGCGGAGGGAGACGCCCCGCTGCTGCGCGCTGCGCGCCAGGCGCTCCGCGATCGGCGGAACGGCCGGGAGGAAGGTGGCGGGGTGCTTCTTGACGACCTTCAGCACCAGCTCCGGGTCGAACTTCGGGAACAGCACCAGGCGCGCGCCCATGCTCATCGCGAAGGTGAGGCAGAGCGTCAGCCCGTAGGCGTGGAACATGGGGAGCACCGCGTAGACCACGCAGTCGCCGCGGCGGACCGTCGGCACCCAGGCGCGCGACTGGGCGGCGTTCGCCGTCAGGTTCGCGTGGGTCAGCTCGGCGCCCTTGGGTGTGCCGGTCGTGCCGCTCGTGTACTGGATGACCGCGAGGTCCTCCGCGACCGGGCGCGGGTGCGCCGGGTCGATCCGCCGGCGCAGCAGCGACTCCCACTCGATCGCGCCGCGGACCGGCCCCGTCAGCGCGGCGCGCGACTCCCGGGCCTTCTTCAGCGGCAGGCGGAGGGCTGCGCGCATCGAGGCGGGCATCGCGCGCGTGAGGTCGACGGCGACGACGGTCTCGACGCCGAGATCGGCCGGGAGGTCCTGCACCGTCGGCACGACGCGGTTCCAGGCGATCGCGACACGCGCACCGTGGTCCTCGAACTGGTGGCGCAGCTCGCGCGGGGTGTAGAGCGGGTTGTGCTCGACCACCACGGCGCCGAGCCGGAGGACGGCGTAGAAGGCGACGACGTGCTGCGGGCAGTTCGGGAGGACGAGGGCGACCGGATCGCCCGCGCGGACGCCCAGGCGGCGGAGTCCCTCGGCGGCCCGCTCCACCTCGTCGGCGAGCTGGGAGTAGCTGGTCGAACGGCCGAAGAACTCGAGCGCGACCTGGTGGGGATAGCGCTCGGCCGACTCGGTGACGATGTCGACGAGCGAGCCGGTCGGGAGCTCGAGCTCCGTCGGCACGCCGGGCGCGTAGCTGCGGATCCAGGGGCGGGGCGGGTGGGTGCTCACCCGCCCCACTCTAGGAGGAGGGGCCGGGGCTCAGGCTCCCTGAGCCACCGCGTCCTCGATCGGGGTGGGACCGGAGACGATCTCCCACGTCTTCGCGATGGAGGTCGGCTGCGCCAGGGCGGCGATCACCGTCGCGGCGACGTCCGCTCGCGGGATGCTCCCCTTCTCCACGGAGGTGCCGAGCGTGATCGTGCCGGTGCCCTCGTCGTCCGTCAGCCCGCCCGGGCGGAGGATCGTGTAGTCGAGGCCGGAGTCGCGAAGTGCCGCGTCGGCGTCGCGCTTGGCCTCGACGTAGGCCTTCCAGCCCTCCTCCGTGTCCTCGGGGAGCGGCTCGTCCACACCGATCGCGCTGACCTGCACGAAGTGCTGGACCCCGACGATCGCGGCGGCCTTCTGGCTGAGGACGGACGCCCCCAGGTCGACGGTGCGCTTGCGCTCCGGGCCCGAGTCGGGTCCGGCTCCGGCGGTGAAGACCATGCCGTCGACGTGGCCCAGCGCCTCGGCGAAGGCCTCGGGCGTCGTGTCCTCGAGGTCGTGCACGAGCGGCTCGCCGCCCAGCCGGACGATGTCCTCGGCGTGATCGGGGTTGCGGATCACTCCGACCGACTCGTGGCCGGCGTCGTAGAGCAGGTGCAGGATCTGCTGCCCCACCTTGCCGTGGGCTCCGATGACGGCGATGCGTGTCATGGACGTTCCTCTCCTCGTCGGGGCGGGTCGCCCCGTGTTCGTGTCCCCTCCATCCTGCCGCCGCGTCCCTGGGCGCCTCCAGGCCTTGACGGCGTTCGGGCGCCGGGTCGTCAGGCGGCGAGGCGGTCGTCGCGTCCGGTGATGGCGAGCAGGCGGCTCTGGAGGGAGGCGGCGTCGTCGACCGGCACGGGCGCGGCGTAGAGGCCGCTCGCGCGCAGGGTCTCCTCCTGGGGTGCGAAGAGCTCCCAGACCGCTGCGACGAGCTCCTCGTCCAGCCGCTCGTCGCTGCCGGTCGCGCGGGCGAGGTCCCAGGCGTGGACGGTCACATCGGCCGTCTGCTCCTGCAGCAGCTCGACGGCGCTGACGGTGTCGCGCCCCAGCTGCACGGTCGCCGCCGGGTCGACGGTGCGGACAGCGACGCGCAGGCGGTCGGTCACGCGGCGCCACTCGCTCCTCAGATCGGTGGCGACGGACTCGAGGCGCAGCGCCGACTCGTCGCCCCCCGAGAGGAGCGTGTGCGCGCGCTGCTGCTCGCGGACGACGTGCAGCACCAGAGCGCGCGTGTCCCACTCGGTGTCGGGCGTGGGGGCCGACCAGTCCTCGACGGCGCTCAGCCGGAGCTCGAAGGCGCGGTGGGCGCGGTCCTGCAGATCGAGCCAGCGGCTCATCTCGGCGCCGGGGCCGGTCTCGGTGGCGGTGGGGGAGTCGGGCTGCTCGTGCGTCATGGTCTCTCCGGAGCGTCGTGGTGCTCGGGTCAACCGCGAGTGGTCGGCGCTCATTCCCGGCCGGCCCGGGCGCAGCGGCCGGGAAGCCGATGTCGGTGGTGGGTGCGATCATGTCCGGAGGTGTGGTCGAGCAGGACGGAGCGGCGTGAGCAGGCAGGACGGCACGGCGTGAGCGAGCAGGACGGCACCGCGTGAGCAAGCAGGACGGCACGGGGCGGCAGGTCACGACCGAGCCCTTCGACGACCCGCGCGCGAGCATCATGCACATCGACATGGACGCGTTCTTCGCCTCCGTCGAGCTGCTCGACCGGCCGGATCTGCGCGGGAGGCCGGTCATCGTGGGCCACCACGGAGCGCGCTCCGTCGTCACAGCGGCGACCTACGAGGCGCGCCGCTACGGCGTCAACTCGGCGATGCCCATGGCGGTCGCCCTCCGCCGCTGCCCGCAGGCCGTGGTCCTCGAGCCGCACATGGAGCGCTACCGCGAGGCCTCTCGCCGCGTCATGGCGATCTTCGACTCCTTCACGCCGCTGGTCGAGCGCCTGAGCATCGACGAGGCGTTCCTCGACGTCGCGGGTGCCCGCCGCATCTCGGGCTCGCCGTTCGCGATCGGCACCGAGATCCGCCGCCGGGTGCACGCCGAGCTCGGGCTGACCTGCTCGGTCGGGATCGCCAGCACCAAGTTCGTCGCCAAGCTCGCCTCCGGCCGCTCCAAGCCCGACGGTCTGCTGGTCGTCCCCGCCGACGGCGTCCGCGAGTTCCTCGATCCGCTGCCCGTGAGCGCGCTGTGGGGAGTCGGCGCGAGCACGGAGGAGGCGCTCGTCCGCCGCGGTCTGCGCACCGTCGCCGACGTCGCGACCACCCCGCTGCCGTCGCTGGTGTCCGCCCTCGGCGAGGCGACCGGGAGGCGCCTGCACGCCCTGGCGAACGGGGTGGATCCGCGGCCGGTCGACACCCGCCAGATCGAGAAGAGCGCCGGACACGAGATCACCTTCGCCGACGACGTGGCCGACCCCGAGCTCGTCCGTCGTGAGCTGCTGCGGCTCTGCGACAAGGTCGCCGTGCGGATGCGCCGCTCGGGAGTGCGCTGCCGCACCGTCGCGGTGAAGGTGCGCTTCGGCGACTTCAGCACCCTCACCCGCTCCCGCACGCTCGTCGAGGCGACGGACGTGGCCCGCGTCCTCTACGAGGCCTCCTCCGCGCTGCTCGAGGCGGCCAACCCGATGCGGCGGCCCGTGCGGCTGATCGGCGTGCGCGGCGAGCAGCTCGTCGAGGGCGACGACGTCGCGTTCTCCCTGTGGAGCGACTCCGACGACTGGCGCGACGCGGAGCTCGCGGTCGACGGCGTGGCCGCCCGCTTCGGTTCCGGGGCCGTGCGTCCCGCCTCGCTCCTGTCCCGGTCGGCTCCCGAGTCGGCCAAGGGGATCGACCTCAGCGACACGCTCGCTACGCGGAACCGATCGTCAGACTGATCGGGCGGTGGTCGGAGCCGTTCGGCGGCAGGACCGCGACGGTCGCGGCGGTGACGCCGTCGGCGAGCGCGTGGTCGAGCGAGACGAGCGGCAGCAGGGACGGCCAGGTCGCCGGGAAGCCGACTCCGCCCGTGCGGACGAGGCCCGCCTCCGCCAGCACCGGAGCGAGCAGGTGGTCGTCCGTCGGCGTGTTGAAATCACCGATGACCAGCGTCCGGTCCGACTCGTCGTCTCGGAGAGCGGTGGCGAGGTTCGAGAGCATGGTGTCCCGCTCCTCGTGGTCGCCCGGCCGGAACGAGGCGAGGTGCACCACGAACAGGCGTGCGCTGCCGACCGGCGTGTCGACGTCGACGGCGAGCGCGCGCTCCCAGCCGAGACCGAGGTCGAGCGGCTCCTGGTCGGTCAGCTCGGTCCGGCTCCAGACGCCGACGGTGCTCGAGACGGACGAGTACGGGTACTCGTCGGCCAGCTCGGCGTCGACCGCGTCCACGGCGTCTCCGTCGAGCTCCTGCAGCGCGATCACGTCGGGGCCGCGGGCGGCGAGCGAGGCGGCGAGGCCACCGGCGTCGCCGCTCGTCTCGATGTTCTGGCTGACGACGGTGAACGAGCCGGAGCGCACGGCCGGCGCCGGAAGCGCGACCGGCAGCACCAGCACGCCGTAGACCATCGCCAGCACGGTGACCGCGGCCGCCGTCCGGCGCGACCGGAGGGCCGCCGCGGCCGCGATGAGGAGCAGCACGAGGAGCCCCGTCCACGGGATCCCGACCTCGAGGACCGACAGCCAGCCGATCGGATCGGGCAGCGCGCGGTGGAAGGCGAGGAAGGCGGCGAGCACGAGGCTCGCGACCGCCACCGCGGCCGAGCGCACGGGGCGGCGGCGGCGGGTGCGGGCGGACATCCGTCGATCATGGCAGCAGGTCCCCGGAGGTCCATGGACGAGTCCTGTGCGCCCCGGCGGGCCGCTTGTCGCCGCGGAGAGCCGCGGAGTACCGTCGCACCATGCCCAACATCGCAGTCTCCCTGGCCGACACCGTCACCACCGCGGGTACCGCGACGATCTACGGCGAGCCCGTCACCGTCGACGGCGTCTCGCTCGTCCCCGTCGCCCTCCGCTGGTTCGGCTTCGGCGGAGGCAGCGGCTCCGAGGACGGCCAGGAGGGCGGCGGCGGAGGCGGTGGCGCCACGGTCATCCCGATCGGCGCCTACATCAAGGACGACCTCGGCCTGCGGTTCCAGCCGAACGTGATCTCGGTCCTCGCCGTCGGCATCCCCTTCGTGTGGGTGACCGGCAAGGCCCTCGCGCGCATCATCCGCGCCCTCAAGAAGTAGCCGGAGCGGCCCCGCGTCAGCTGGCGCGCTGCTGGCGCGCGGGGTACCACTTCTTCTTCGTCCGGCCGAAGCCGACGATCAGCCGCTCGGCGTCGTCCGGCCGGCGGGGGTCGTAGATCACCGCGGCGGGCTCGCCGGCCATCCACGCGTCCCCCCGCTTCAGCGGGTACTTCTGCGCGCGCTTCTCCACACCCTCGGCGGTCCGGTAGACGACCAGGAGCCTGCCCAGATCCCGTGCCGAATCGCGATCGCCGCGTGCCGGATCCGGCCCGACGACGCGCGCCGGCACCCGCGTGCCGTAGCTGAGCAGCTCGCGGCGGATCCGCGCACGGCGCTGCCAGAGCAGAGCCTGCAGCAGAACGATCAGCAGCACGGCCAGGACGACGACCACCGACCACGACATGACGTCTATGATTGCCGACGAACACGGGAGTCCGGTGCACCGGGCTGAGAGGAAGGCAGCAGCCTTCGACCGTCGAACCTGATCTGGGTCATGCCAGCGAAGGAACGTTTCGATCTCCTCTTACCAACCCGTGCCCTCCATTCGCTTCCACGAAAGGGCACGTCAGTGCAGAACACGAACGCGCAGAACACGAACGCGCAGAACACGAACGCGCAGAACACGAACGCGCAGAACACGAACGCGCAGAACACGAACGCGCAGAACACGAACGCGCAGAACCTCACCTCCTCCGCCCCGGCCCGGCGCGATCTGCGCTGGCGGGTCGTCGACATCGTGGTGGCGAGCGTCGTCGCCGTCGCGAGCGGGATCGTCTTCTGGGCCTGGGGCCTGGCGACGAACGTCCTCGGCCTCGCCTTCGAGTTCCTGCCCGGGCTCGGCGGGCTCCTCGGCGGCGGCTGGCTCTTCGCCGGCGTCCTCGGCGGCCTGATCATCCGCAAGCCCGGAGCCGCGCTCTACACCGAGCTGGTCGCCGCGGCCGTGTCGGCTCTGATCGGCACCCAGTGGGGCTTCACCGTGCTGATCTCCGGACTCGTGCAGGGACTCGGCGCGGAGATCGTCCTGGCGCTCTTCCTCTACCGCAGCGGCCGTCCGCTCGTCGCGATGCTGGCCGGTGCCGGTGCCGGGCTGGCCCTCGCGATCAACGACCTGCTGTCGTACTACGCCGTCAACGACGCGCTCTTCAAGACCGTCTACGTCGCCTCCTCGATCGTCTCGGGCGCGCTCCTGGCCGGGCTGCTGTCCTGGTTCGCGGTGCGGGGGCTCGCGGCCTCGGGAGCGCTGGACCGCTTCGCCTCCGGGCGCGAGGGCCGGACGGTCGAGGGAGCCGGCGCGGGCGCTCGATGAGCGGCGCCTCCGTCCGGGCGCGGGGCTGGAGCTGGCGGCACGCGGGACGCTCCCGCGACGCCCTCTCCGGCCTCGATCTCGCGCTGGAGCCGGGGGAGCGCGTGCTGCTCCTCGGCCCCTCCGGCGCGGGAAAGAGCACGCTGCTGCACGCCCTGGCCGGCGTCCTCGGCGGGGAGGAGGACGGCTCCGCGGCGGGCGAGCTCGAGATCGACGGAGCCGCGCCGCTCACCCGGCGCGGTGTCGCGGGGCTCGTGCTGCAGGATCCGGACACTCAGGCGGTCCTGGCGCGGGTCGGCGACGACGTCGCGTTCGCCTGCGAGAACCTCGGCGTGCCGCGCGAGGAGATCCCCGCGCGGGTTCGGGAGGCGCTCGGCGACGTCGGTCTCGACGTCCCGTTAAACCACTCCACCTCGGCGCTCTCGGGCGGGCAGAAGCAGAGGCTCGCCCTGGCGGGCGTGCTCGCCATGCGTCCGCGGCTCCTGCTCCTCGACGAGCCCACCGCCAACCTCGATCCGGACGGTGTACGCGAGGTGCGGGCGGCGGTGGAGCGCACGGCCGCCCGCACGGGGGCGACGCTGATCGTCGTCGAGCACCGGGTCGACGTGTGGGTCGGCCTCGTCGACCGGGTCGTGGTGCTCGGGCGGGACGGCGCGGTCGTCGCCGACGGCGCTCCAGTCGAGGTCCTCGATCGAACGCACGACGTGCTCCGCGCCTCCGGCGTCTGGCTGCCCGGTGACACCCCCGCCCGGCGCGGGGCGAGCGTGCTGCCCTCGCCCGCCGCCCTGAGCGCGCACGACCTCGCCATCGGCCGGCCCGTCCTCGGGCGCCGCCGCTCGACCATCGTGGCCTCGGGGCTCGAGCTCGCCGTCGACTCCGCGCGGGCCACGGCCGTGCTGGGACCCAACGGCGCGGGGAAGTCGACCCTCGCGCTCACGCTGGCCGGTCTCCTGCCGCCGGTCGCGGGGCGGGTGACCGCCTCTGAGTCGCTCCGCGCCGGTGCGGGCCCGGAGCCGATCCGCTGGACCTCGGCTCAGCTCGCCGGACGGATCGCGATGGTGTTCCAGGAGCCGGAGCACCAGTTCCTCACCGCTCGCGTGCGCGCCGAGCTCGCGCTGGGCGCCCGCGACGAGGCGGAGCGGCATCCGGCGGAGGAGCTCCTGGAGCGCCTCGGCCTCGCGCACCTCGCCGACGCCAATCCGTTCACCCTCTCCGGAGGCGAGAAGCGGCGCCTGGCCGTCGCGTCCGCCCTCACCCGGTCGCCGTCCGTGCTCGTCCTCGACGAGCCGACGTTCGGGCAGGACCGCCTGACCTGGGAGGTGCTCGTCGACCTCCTCGCCGAGCAGCGCGACGCGGGCACGGCGGTGCTCGCCGTCACCCACGACGAGGCGCTGGTCGCCGCCCTCGCCGACTCGGTCGTCACCCTCGGCGCCCGCGAGGCGGTGTCGGGATGACGCTCCTCGACTCCGTTCCCGCGCGCAGCCGGATCGCCCGGGCCAACCCGGTCGCCAAGCTCCTCGCCAGCCTGGTCATCGCGTTCGCGCTCCTCCTCACGGTCGATGCGGTCTCCGCGGCGACGGCGCTGGCGCTCGAGCTGCTGGTTCTGCCCTTCGCAGGGCTCCGGGCGGGTGAGCTCGTGCGGCGGACGGCTCCCGTCTGGATCGCGGCTCCGCTCGCCGGCCTCTCGACTGTCCTCTACGGGCGTGACAGCGGCGCCGTCTACGCGGAGTTCCTCATCGTCTCGGTCACGGAGGGATCCGTCGCCCTCGGGCTGGCCATCGCGCTGCGCGTCCTGGCGATCGGACTGCCGAGCGTGGTCCTCATCGCCACCACCGACCCGACCGACCTGGCGGACGGCCTCGCGCAGATCCTGCGACTGCCCTCGCGCTTCGTGCTCGGCGCTCTCGCCGGCATGCGGCTCGTCGGTCTGCTCGTCGACGACTGGCGCACCCTGTCGATGGCCCGCCGCGCCCGCGGGGTCGCCGACGGCCGCGGGCCCGTCGAGGCGCTCCGCAGCCTCGCGGCCCGCACGTTCTCGCTGCTCGTGCTGGCCATCCGGCGGGGGAGCAGGCTCGCGACGGCGATGGAGGCGAAGGGCTTCGGCTCCGGCGTCCCGCGCACCTGGGCGCGGCAGTCGCGCCTCGGAGCCGGCGACCTCCTGCTGCTCGCGGGCGGAGCGCTGATCGCTGCCGTCGCCGTGACCGCCGCCGTCGTCACCGGCTCCTGGAGCTTCGTCCTGCATGGCTGAGCGGATCCTGCCGCTGACGGATCGGACGGCGGGCGACCTCGCCCGCTCCGTGATCGCGCGGCGTCGTCGGACGGTGCTGCTGGACGGACCGAGCGGCTCCGGCAAGTCGACGTTCGCGCGCGCGCTGGTCGAGCAGCTCCGTCTCGCGCCGGCGGCATCGTCGGTCGCGCTCGTGCGGATGGACGACCTCTACCCCGGCTGGACGGGCCTGGACCGGGCGTCGCGGGAGACGGCCGCGACGCTCGTCCGCCCCCACGGCCTCGGCCTCGCGGCGCGCTGGCGGCCCTGGAACTGGGCCGCGGGGACGACGGCCGGGCGCCGCGTCGTCCGCGAGCCGCTTCTCGTGCTCGAGGGCTGCGGATCGGCCGGCGCCGCCGCGCGCCGCCACGCCGATCTGGTGGTCTGGCTCGAGGCCGACGACGAGGTGCGGCGCGTGCGCGCGCTCGAGCGCGACGGCGAGCTCTTCGCTCCGCACTGGGACGCCTGGGACCGCGACTTCCGCTCCTACTGCGCTCGGGAGCGGCCCCGGGAGAACGCCGACCTCGTGCTGGACACGGGCGGCGGGGGAGCGGTGCGCGGCTGAGGGGTCCACTCCGAGCGCTGCGACGCGCGGATGCCGGTGAGAGGCTCGCCCTCGGCGGTGATCAGGCCCAGCCGAGCTCGTGCAGCCGGTCGTCGTCGATGCCGTAGAAGTGGGCGATCTCGTGGACGAGCGTGACGTGGATCTCGTCGCGCAGCGCGTCCAGATCGTCGCACGCGGCGAGGTGCGGCTCGCGGAACAGCACGATGCGGTCGGGCATCTCGCCGAAGCCGTAGCGCTCGCGCTCGGTGAGGGCGACGCCGTCGTAGTAGCCGAGCAGATCCAGGGTCCCGTCCTCGGGCCGGTCCTCCACGACGAACACGACGTTGTCGAGCCCGTCGACCATGTCGTCCGGGAGCGCGTCGAGCTCGGAGATCACCAGGGCTTCGAAGGCGTCCTCGTCCAGCTCGAGCATCCGGGACCTCTCTGCGTCGGCGATCGCTGCCGGTCGCCGGATGTGCGAAGAGGCCCGGAGTCGGAACTCCGGGCCTCTTCCGCTGCATGCACAGCCACTGGGGTGAGTAACGGGGCTCGAACCCGCGACCTCCTAGACCACAACCAGGCGCTCTGCCAACTGAGCTATACCCACCAGGAGCGTGTTCCGGCGGGGTGACCCGCCGAAGCAACTGTACGAGAGTACTACATCCGCGAGGCGAACTCGTCCACGACGGCGGCCGACACGGCCTGCACCTCGGCGGTGCTCGGCCCCGGCTGCTCCACGAACACGGCACGGCGGTAGTACTGCAGCTCTCGGATGCTCTCGAGGATGTCGGCGAGAGCGCGGTGTCCGCCGTGCTTCTTGGGCGCGTTGAAGTAGATGCGCGGGAACCACCGCCGTGCCAGCTCCTTGATCGTGCTGACGTCGACGTTGCGGTAGTGCAGGTGGCCGTCGAGACGCGGCATGAACTTCGCGAGGAAGGCGCGGTCGGTGCCGATCGAGTTGCCGGCGAGGGGGGCCTGCTGCTCCGCCGGGACGTGCTTCAGCACGTACTCCAGCACCTCGTACTCGGCCTCCGCGACGCTGACGCCGGAGGGGATCTCGACCAGTAGCCCGGAGGTCTCGTGCATCGACCGGACGAAGTCGCCCATGTTCTCGAGCGCGGTCGCGTCGGGCCGGATGACGAGGGAGAGCCCCTCGTCGAGCGGGTTCAACTCGAAGTCGGTGACGACGACGGCGATCTCGACGAGCTCGTCGACGGAGAGGTCGAGCCCCGTCATCTCGCAGTCGATCCAGACAAGACGGTCGGGGGCGCTACTCATGCGGGGCAGTCTATCGGCGGCCGCCGACACCCGGTCCGGCCGCCTCGCTCCTCCTACACTGGACCCTCGTGATCACGCTCGCCTGCTGCCTCCTCATCGTCAACGCCGTGTGGAACGCGATCGTCTGGCCGCCCTTCCTCCGCCGCGTCCGCAAGGACCCGCGGGCGCGCGACGCGGACGGCCGCGCGACGACCTTCCTCCGCGTGCACACGGTGCTCATCGGCGTGTCGCTCGCCCTCGCCGTGGTCTCCCTCGTCGTGGGAGTGCTGGGACTCGTCCGGGGCGCCTAGGCCCCGGCGGGCGCGGCCTCTGTGCTTCGGTATCGTGGTCGGAGTCCGCCCCCGTAGCTCAGCGGATAGAGCAGGAGCCTTCTAATCTCTTGGTCGCAGGTTCGATTCCTGCCGGGGGCACCATCGGATCGGGAGCGCGCCGGTCGCCGTCCCTAGTCTTGTCCCGGTGGCGTGCGGATCAGCGTCGACGCCTCGCGCCCGTCCTTCGACCGCGTCGCGGCCTCTCCTCGGGCGGCGCTGCGCTCCTCCGAGGAGTGACGCCCGGCACCCACGGGGTTTTCCTCCGCTCCGGTGACCCTCGGACGAGGACTCGCGGTCGCTCCACTAGTAACACACCGGCAAATCGGAGGCAACACCGGCGTGTTTCCCACCCGAAGTCGTTTGAGTGTCATTCAGGCACCTAGTCTTGGGGTGTCCGGAATTACAACGACGTAACGAACGGAGGTACGACCATGCTGCTCCTCGCCATCCTCGGTGGAATCGCCGTCGCGTGGACGATCGTCGCGGCGCCCCTCGCCGTACTGGTCGGCCGAGTCGCCCGTGCACGTGATGCACACAGCTAGTCAGTACACGCACCGCCCGCACCACGGAGAAGGCCCCGATCGCATTCGCGATCGGGGCCTTCTTCTCGTAGTCGGGAGCACTCAGACCGAGCTGCGCTCCTGGCCTCGGTCGTCGTCCGAGGCGGACCGCTCGAACCGGGCCTCGTCCGCCCGGACGACCGCCTCGTCGTCGGCCGGCACGCCGTCGCGGTCTCCGTCGGCCGGAGCCGACGGCGTCGCGTCGTGCTCCGCGTCCGGCTGCGGCTGGGCGGCAGGAGCCGAGCGCTGCGGGTCGACGGGCGGCAGCTCCTCCACGAAACGCTCGCGCGACGGCACCTCCAGGCGGTCGACGTCGGCGAGCAGGCGGCGGGTCTCCTCCTGCG
Organism: Rathayibacter sp. AY1B4; assembly: GCF_002932815.1. Classification (NCBI taxonomy): domain Bacteria; kingdom Bacillati; phylum Actinomycetota; class Actinomycetes; order Micrococcales; family Microbacteriaceae; genus Rathayibacter; species Rathayibacter sp. AY1B4. The sequence continues at coordinate 181,477 of NZ_PSWN01000001.1, forward strand.
AGGCGTCCCCGGCCGACGCGGGGAGGACGATCGTGGGCGTCTGCGGGGCTGCAGAGCCGGAGGCGGAGCCCGCGCCGACGACGACCGGTGCGACGGCGGTCGGTGCGGCGGCCGGGGGAGCGGTGCGCTGGGGAGCGGCCTCGGCGGTGCTCGCGGCCCGATCGGACGACGGAGCGGACTCGGCGGAGCGGTCTCGACCCGTCTCCGAGAAGCGCCAGCGCTCGAGGTCGGCGAGGAAGGCCTTCCGGGCGCGCCCGGGCTTGTCCCGCCACTGCACGAGGCGGTCACGGAACTCGCCCACGCTCGCCTGCGTCTGGTAGCCGCCGGTGCTCGACGTGTGCTTCAGCTCGGCGAGCTCGTGAGCGGCCCAGTTGGCCGCGACTCCGGAGCCCTTGACGGGCAGGAGGCGCAGGTGCGTCTCGGCCTGCGCGGACGCGCGGTCGCTGAGGACGCGCTCCGGGCTGCTGAGGACGTTCCAGGCCGAGGCGTCGACCGCGGCGTCGACGAGCGTCGCGATGACCGCGTTCTTCCGCTCGTGATCCTGCTGACGGATGAGGCGCGCGATGGACGCTCGGAAGACGGAGGCGATCACGATCGCTCCGACCACCACGGCCAGCAGGACCACAGCGGCCGTGAAGACCGCCTGGTGCCCGTCGCTCGTGCGGATCCAGGACATGAACTCGTTCCACCACTGCATGGGGCGAACGCTATCCGGGGCGGTCGCCGCGGCCCGGTCGGCACGCCGCCGACCGGGCGGATCGGCGCGTCAGGCGACGCGGAAGACCTCGATCGCGTCGTCGACGCTCCAGAACTCGCCGAGCTCGGCGCCGGCGGGCATGCCCGCCCGCAGCAGCCGGGCGCGGTACCGCTCGCCGAGCGGATCCTCGACCAGCTCGATGTGACCGACCACGGCGCCCGAGCCGGTGCTCACGCGCCACAGCCGGGCGTTGACCCGGGTGAGCGTCGGCGGGGTGCGGGTGGCGTGCAGCGTGGACAGGGACATCGGTTCCTCCTGCTCGAGTCTCGGAGCACCCACCGGCCGAGTGCTGTCGCAGACTACGGCCGACCACCGACATCCCCGCCGGGGCGTCAGCGCAGGGTCGTGCCGTGCACCGCGAACTCCTCGATCGCGTCGATCTCCTCCTGCGAGAGGGGGCCGGCGTCCAGCGCGGCGACGTTCTGCTCGAGCTGCGCGACGCTCGACGCTCCGATGATGGCGCTCGTGACGGTGGGCACCCGGAGCACCCAGCTCAGGGCGAGCTGGGCCAGCGACTGGCCGCGCTGCTGCGCGATCGCGTTCAGGCCGCGGGCGCGCGTCAGGTACGCCTCGTCGATCCGGTCGGAGGAGAGGAAGCGCGACGTCGCCGCACGGGACCCCTCCGGCACGGTACCGTCGAGGTAGCGGTCCGTCAGGAGCCCCTGCGCCAGCGGCGAGAAGACGATGCAGCCGGTGCCGAGCTCGTCGAGCACGGGGAAGAGGCCGTCCTCGGGTCCGCGGTCGAAGAGCGAGTAGCGGGGCTGGTGCAGGAGGAGCGGCACTCCGCTGCCCGCCAGTGCCGCCTGCGCGGCCCGGGTCTGCTCGGGCGAGTAGTTCGAGATGCCGGCGTAGAGCGCCTTGCCCGACTCCACCGCCGAGACGAGAGCGCCCATGGTCTCCTCGATCGGAGTCTCCGGGTCCGGCCGGTGCGAGTAGAAGACGTCCACGTAGTCGACGCCGATCCGCTGCAGGCTCTGGTCGAGCGAGGAGAGCAGGTACTTGCGCGAGCCGCCGTCCCCGTACGGGCCGGGCCACATGTCGTATCCGGCCTTGGACGAGATGACGATCTCGTCGCGGTACGGGCGGAGGTCCTCCGCGAGGATGCGGCCGAAGGCCGTCTCGGCGGCGCCGTAGGGCGGTCCGTAGTTGTTCGCGAGGTCGAAGTGGGTGACGCCCAGGTCGAACGCGCGGCGGAGGATCGCGCGCTGCGTGTCGAGGGAGCGGTCGGATCCGAAGTTGTGCCAGAGGCCCAGCGACAGGGCGGGCAGCAGCAGGCCGCTCCGTCCGGTGCGTCGGTAGTCCATGCGGTCGTAGCGGGCGGGGGCGGCGTCGTAGCTCACGCCGCGACTCTATTGCAGGGGGCGGATCCGCGGAATGCAGGGGGCGGTGAGCGTGTTGGACCGACTGACGCCTCCGGCACCCCGGACGCGTCGACGCGACAGGAAGTGAGTCACACGCTATGCGCACATTCGTACTCGCCGGAGGATGCTTCTGGTGTCTGGACGCCGTCTACCGCGTCCTCGACGGCGTGACCGACGTCGTCTCCGGCTACACCGGCGGCCGCACGACCGAGCCCGACTACGAGGACGTCTGCTCCGGGCGCACCGGCCACGCCGAGGCCGTCGCCGTCACCTTCGATCCCGAGGTCATCCCCGAGCAGGTCGTCCTCGACGTCTTCTTCACCCTGCACGACCCGCGACAGCTGAACCGCCAGGGCAACGACGTCGGCACGCAGTACCGCTCGGCGATGTTCTACTCCTCCGACGAGGAGAAGGAGCTGTTCGAGACCGCGCGCGACCGTGCGTCCGAGTGGTGGGACGGCCCGATCGTCACTGAAATCTCGCCGCTGGGCGTCTACTACCCCGCCGAGGACTACCACCAGGACTTCTTCGCGAAGAACCCGGGCCAGGGCTACTGCATGGCGGTCGCACTGCCCAAGGTGAACAAGATCCGCAAGTCCTACTCGAGGTACATCACCGCGTCGTAACGCTCCTCCACAGGGGACGATCCGCTCGTCCTCTCCCCAGAAGGGCCCGCCTCCACCTCGGAGGCGGGCCCTTCGTCGCGACACTGGCACTGCGGCGCCCGAGCGGTACCAGCCCCCTCCGCCCGGGCGCCGTGCCCGTCGCAGCCGTGGCGGGGCAGGAGTAGAGAGGACACGACCATGACCGACACGCTGACCGTCATCGGGACCATCGGCACCGAGCCCCGGAGCATCGATACCTCCAGCGGCACCGCGATGACCAGCTTCCGGCTCGCCTCGACGCAGCGGCGCTACGACCGCTCGGAGCAGCGCTGGGTCGACGTCTCGACCAACTGGTACACCGTCACCGCGTTCAACGGCCTGGCCGGCAACGCGCTGTCCTCCCTGTCGCGCGGCGACCGGATCCTCGTCACCGGGCGGCTCGGGGTGAGGGCCTGGGAGGCGGGAGGCAAGGCCGGTACGGATGTGGTCCTCACGGCCGAGGGCATCGGGCACGACCTCGCCTGGGGGACCAGCAGCTTCACGAAGACCGTCGGGCGCGCCTCTGCTCCCGCCCCTGCCGCCGAGCCCGCGTGGAGCGAGGAGGCGCCGCGCGAGGGCGCCGCGGCGGGGGACTGGGGCGCGTCGGGCCATGACCGCGGTGATGCCGTGCCCGAGCCGCCGGTGGCGGCGGGCGTCGGCGGAGGCGCTCCCGGTCTCTCGGTAGGATCCGGGGAGACCCCGTTCTGATCCGGGGGACCGGAGCGAGAGCCGTCCCGGTCGGGAGGAGCCGGGCGTGACACGGAACCGAGCGGCCCGCATCGCGCTCGTGCTCGGCGGTCTCGCCGTCTGCCTCTCCGGTTGCACGTCGCCGTCGGCACCGGATCCCGTGGTGTCCTCCTCCGCGGCCGAGGCGCCGGCACCGGCGGAGTCCGCCGCACCCGTCGCCTTCGTGCCGGGCGGGACGACGGAGCAGAACCTCCCCGTGTTCGAGCAGACCCTTCGCGCGGCGGCCGAGCCCGATCCGAAGGTGAGCGGCTCCAGCGTGGTCGACGCGCTCGTCGCGGCGGGGTTCTCCCGCGAGTCGATGCAGCTGACAGCGGACGAGACCTCGGTCGGACTCGACGCGGACTCGGTGCAGGTCTCCGTCAAGCTCGGGGAGTCGTGCCTCATCGGCCAGTACGGCCCGAAGAGCGGCGGGGTGCGGGCGGTGATCGCGGCACCGATCGCGACCGGCGCCTGCCTGGTCGGCCGGACCGTCCCGATCCAGGGCTGACGCGCCGGCCTCGACCGGGAACCGCTCCACCATGAGCCCCGGTCGGGGTCGGAAAGGACGGAAGGATCCTCGACAAGGCCCCTCGCCCGTCGAGTCCGAGAGCGCCCTGTGTTCGCCCGTCGCTCCTGCAGGACCCCTCCGACCGGTGCGGATCCGAGCAGGAGGACAGCCTCGTGCGAGCGGACCGGTCGACGATCCCGGTGGTCGGCGGCGCCCTCCCCTCCCCGGGACGCCGCTCAGCACGGTTAGGCTGCCCTGACCGACACGTGTGCCCCAGCGCGGGCACCGCGACGGACGTGCCGACGGGAGTGCTCGGCACGAGGACCACGACGAGGGGGAACTCGCCATGACCACATCCCGACCGCAGACGACGACGCGAGCGAGGTGGAGGCGCGCCGCCATCGCGGTCGCGAGCACGGCAGCCGTCGTCCTCGGAGTGACGACAGGAGCCGGAGCGGCTGCCGCCGCGGTGAGCCGGATGGTCGCGCTGACGAGTCCATACAACTGGTCGACCACCGAGACGTTCTCGGCCGCCCAGATCAGTCCCGTCGCGGGCGACGTCACCGGTCTCGACGTCACGCTCTCCGACTCCGCTCGGCCGACGGGTTCCTATCCGGCGTTCACGACCTACAACTGGGCGATCGGTGACTACGACCTCGCCGGGTCGGCGAAGCTCGCGTCCGGGAGCCGTAGCTTCCGCATCGACCTGAAGCAGCCCCTCGCCTCGTTCGGTAGTGGAACCGTCGCCCTCCAGATCACGGCGCAGAAGCAGCCGATCAAGAACCCCCGGGAGCCGATCGGCCAGCCGGTCGACAGCGGCTACGAGCTGACCACGTCGGCCACTCTCTCCGTCGCCGGAGCCTCCGGCAGCGGCGGCGTCGGCGGGGTCGACCTCAGCGGGACCGCGCAGACGCTCCAGCGCAGCGCCGCCTACTTCGCCTACAGCAACGCCGCTGAGGTGCCGGACGTGAAGGGCGGCGACACCGTCGTCCTCGAGTCCAACCGGGACGACTTCTACGACCTCCAGGGGCTCGCCGCCTATGTCGGTCCCAGCAGGACCGAGCGGATCCCCGCCCAGGTGAGTACGAACAGCAGACGGTCCGCGGTCACCGTGACGATCCCCTCGAGCGCCTACGACGCCTACAAGGACCGCGCCAGCAGCCTGGTCCAGGTCACCGGCGTCAGCAACGGCAGGGTGGACCAGCCCCGCGGAGCGACCATCACGTCGGACGCCGCAGTCCGCGTCACGGGAAGCGCAGCCACCACCCCGCCGGTCACGCCGACCCCGACGGCCACCGCGACCACCCCGCCGGTCACGCCGACCCCGACCACTCCTCCGGTCACGCCCACGCCGACCGCAACGCCGACGGCCCCGCCCGCCGGCTCGCCGGTCGTCTCGCGCATCTCGGGCACCGACCGTCAGGGCACCGCGGTCGAGGTGTCCAAGCGCACCTTCCCGGCGAACGTCCCCGTCGTCTACGTCGCCACCGGGCAGAACTTCCCGGACGCGCTCAGCGCCGGACCCGCCGCGGCCAAGGCGGGCGGGCCGCTGCTCCTGGTCGACCGCGACTCGATGAGCCAGGTCGTCCGCACCGAGCTGACGCGTCTCAAGCCCGCGAAGATCGTCGTCGTGGGCTCCGAGCTCAGCGTCGGCAGCCAGGTCTACAGCGACCTGGCCGCGTATGCGCCGAAGGGAAAGACCACACGCATCGGCGGAGTCGACCGCTACGACACCTCGAAGCTGATCCTCCAGGACGCCTTCAGGGGCGGCTCCTCGATGGCCTGGCTGGCCACGGGCGAGAAGTTCCCCGACGCCCTGAGCGCCAGCGCTGCGGCCGGCGCGAATCGCGCTCCGGTGGTGCTGACCAACGGAACCGGCTCCACGGTGGACCCCCTCACCCAGCAGATCATCAGCGGCCTCAAGGTCAGTAGCTTGACGATCGCGGGCTCCTCGCTCTCGGTCAGCGCCGGCATCGAGCGCTCGATCACGGGCCCGATGATCACCCGCATCGGCGGGACCGACCGGTACGACACCTCGGAGAAGCTGAACAAGGCGGCCTTCACCTCGGCGAAGACCGTCTACCTCGCGACCGGTGAGAAGTTCCCCGACGCCCTGGCCGGAGCCACGGCGGCGGGCTACACCGGGAGCCCGCTCTTCGCGGTCCAGCCCACCTGCGTGCCCCGGGCGGTCCTCGACGACATCACCGCGTCCAAGGCGACGCAGGTGATCCTGCTCGGCAGCACGGACACGCTGTCCGAGGCGGTGGAGCGCCTGACGCCCTGCAGCTGATCCGCACCGTCGTCCGCTGACGCGATCCGCCCTCCCCACCGGCCCGGCCGGAGCGGAGGGCGGTCCGCGTTCAGGCGCTCCCTCCGACGCGGACCGGCGAGTTCCCGTTATCCTCGACTGGTGCGGACGGTCCCGCGGCCTGCGCTCCGCGTCGGCCGGGGCCCGGCGTCCCGCCCCGGTCCGAGCCTCCGTCAGCGCCTCCGCGCGGAGCAGGGGACCGGCGGGCGACCCGACTCCGCGCAGACCGACGGACTTGAGGACTGGGCATGGCTGAATACATCTACTCGATGGTGCGCGCGCGGAAGGCGGTCGGCGACAAGCTGATCCTGGACGACGTCACCATGTCGTTCCTGCCGGGAGCGAAGATCGGCGTGGTCGGGCCCAACGGCGCCGGCAAGTCGACGATCCTGAAGATCATGGCGGGGCTCGACACGCCGAGCAACGGCGAGGCGCGGCTCAGCCCGGGCTACACCGTCGGCATCCTGATGCAGGAGCCCGAGCTCGACGAGACCAAGACGGTGCTCGAGAACGTCCAGGAGGGCGTGGGCGAGATCAAGGGCAAGATCGACCGCTTCAACGAGATCTCCCTCGCGATGGCCGACCCGGACGCCGACTTCGACAGTCTCCTCGCCGAGATGGGGACCCTGCAGGAGGCGATCGACGCCGCCGACGCCTGGGACCTGGACTCGCAGCTGGAGCAGGCGATGGACGCGCTGCGCACCCCGCCGGGCGACTCCCTCGTCACCAACCTCTCGGGTGGCGAGAAGCGCCGCGTGGCGCTCACCAAGCTCCTCCTGCAGAAGCCCGACCTGCTGCTGCTCGACGAGCCCACCAACCACCTCGACGCCGAGAGCGTGCTCTGGCTCGAGCAGTTCCTCTCGAAGTACCCCGGCGCCGTGCTCGCCGTCACCCACGACCGGTACTTCCTCGACAACGTCGCGGAGTGGATCGCCGAGGTCGATCGCGGACACCTCTACCCCTACGAGGGCAACTACTCGACGTACCTCGAGAAGAAGAGCGCCCGCCTGGAGGTCCAGGGCAAGAAGGACGCCAAGCTCGCCAAGCGGCTCACCACCGAGCTCGACTGGGTGCGCAGCAACGCCAAGGGCCGTCAGGCCAAGTCGAAGGCGCGCCTGGCGCGCTACGAGGAGATGGCGGCCGAGGCCGAGAAGACGCGCGTGCTCGACTTCGAGGAGATCGTCATCCCGGTGGGCCCCCGTCTGGGCTCCCAGGTCATCGACGCGAAGAAGCTGCACAAGCAGTTCGGCGAGCGCGTCCTCATCGACGACCTCAGCTTCACGCTGCCCCGCAACGGCATCGTCGGCGTCATCGGCCCGAACGGCGTCGGCAAGACCACGCTCTTCAAGACGATCGTCGGCTTCGAGCCGCTCGACTCGGGCGACCTGAAGATCGGCGAGACGGTCGACATCTCCTACGTCGACCAGAGCCGCGGCGGCATCGACCCGCAGAAGAATCTGTGGGAGGTCGTCTCCGACGGGCACGACTACATCACCGTCGGGAAGACCGAGATCCCCTCCCGCGCCTACGTCTCGCAGTTCGGCTTCAAGGGCCCGGACCAGCAGAAGAAGGCCGGCGTCCTCTCCGGTGGCGAGCGGAACCGCCTCAACCTCGCGCTGACGCTCAAGCAGGGCGGCAACCTGCTCCTGCTCGACGAGCCCACCAACGACCTGGACGTCGAGACCCTGGGCAGCCTCGAGAACGCGCTCCTCGAGTTCCCGGGCTGTGCCGTGGTGATCACGCACGACCGGTGGTTCCTCGACCGCATCGCGACCCACATCCTCGCCTACGAGGGCACCGAGGAGGATCCGGCCAACTGGTACTGGTTCGAGGGCAACTTCGAGGCGTACGAGGAGAACAAGATCGAGCGCCTCGGCCCGGACGCGGCGAAGCCGCACCGCTCCGCGTACCGCAAGCTCACCCGCGACTGATGCGCCTGCACGTCGCCATCCCGCTGCGCTGGTCGGACTTCGACGCCTACGCGCACGTGAACAACGCCGAGATGCTGCGCCTGCTCGAGGAGGCGCGCATCCAGGCGTTCTGGAAGCCGGACTCGCCGCAGCCCGGCGGGATGGCGACGGCGGTGCTCGACGCACGGCCGGGCGCCGAGTCGATCAGCCTCATCGCCCGGCAGGAGATCGAGTACCTCGCGCCGATCCCGTACATGCGCGCGCCGATCGACGTGGAGCTGTGGATCGGGCGGATCGGCGGGGCGAGCCTCGAGGTCTGCTACGAGCTCTACTCGCCCGCCGGCGTCGTCCCGCGGGTGCTCTTCACGAAGGCGGCCACCACTCTGGTGCTGGTCACCGCCGCGACGGGCAGGCCCCAGCGCATTCCGGAGGAGCTCCGCGAGGCGTGGGGCCCCTACGTCGAGGAGCCCATCACCTTCTCGAAGCGGGGCTGAGCTCAGCCCAGGGGGACGCGGACCATGCCCTCCTGGGCGACGCTCGCCACGAGCACGCCCTCCTGCGTGTAGATGCGCCCGAGCGAGAGGCCGCGTCCGCCGGACGCGCTCGGCGCCTCCTGCACGTAGAGGAGCCACTGGTCCACGCGCGCGGGGCGGTGCCACCACATCGCGTGGTCGAGGCTCGCGATCCGCAGGCCGGGCGTCGTCCAGGCCGCACCGTGCCGGCGGAGCGTGGATTCGAGGATCGTGTAGTCGCTCGCGTAGGCGAGGGCGGCGCGGTGCAGCATCGGATCGTCCGGCAGCGGTCCGAGCGAGCGCATCCACACGCTCTGGTGCGCGACCCGCTCGGGGTCGGCCCGGAGGTACACCGGCTGCTCGACGTGCCGCACGTCGAAGGGGCGCTGCGTGGCCCAGAAGCTGCCGACCGGGTGGTCGACCCCCGCGAGGATCTCGGCGGTGCTCGGCAGCGACTCCGGGTCGGGGATCCCCTCCGGCATCGGCGCCTGGTGGTCGAGGCCCTCGTCCTCGGTCTGGAACGAGGCGATCATCGAGAGGATGGGGCGTCCGTTCTGGTAGGCCTGCGTCCGCCGCGTGCAGAAGGAGCGGCCGTCGTGGATCCGGTCGACCGAGAACGTGATCGGCAGGGAGACGTCCCCGGGGCGGAGGAAGTACCCGTGCATCGAGTGCACGGAGCGCCCCTCGACGGTGCGACCGGCCGCGATGAGCGACTGCGCGAGGACCTGGCCGCCGAAGACCCGCCCCTCGGGCATCCACTGCGAGGGACCCGTCGAGATGTCCTCGCTGGTGCGGGCGCCGGTGTCCGTCAGGTCGAGCGCGGTGAGGAACGAGGACAGGGGATCGGGCACGGTACCTCCGGGGTGTCGGGCGGTGGGGCGAGCGGCCTCGGGTAAGTTTATCGACGCGATGATTTCGTCCTTCTCCCTGGCGGATCCGCCCAGCCTGTCGGATCTGCGCGTCTTCCTCGGCCGTTCGGCCCGGGTCGAGGACGGTGCGGTCCGGCTCCTCGCCGACGACCACGTGCTGGCCGCCTACACGCCGATCCTCCAGCCCCGCGGTCTGCTCGACCGCTCCGCGACCGTGCTGGGCCTGCGCGTCTTCGCGCTCGACGAGCCCGCCGGCTTCGACCGGGTCGTGCCGATCCGTGCGCTGTCGGACCGCCTCGCCCGCCTGCAGTGGGAGCCGGGCGGAGCGGACGGCAAGCCGGTCGTCCTGCCCGACGGCGACGACGCGACGGCGGGGCCCTGGGCGGGCGTCTCCCCGCCCCGCGGCGGCTGGACCCGGCGCGAGCCCGTGGACCCGGGCTTCCTGGAGCGCGTCGCGCGCGAGGGGATCGACGAGATCGCGGCGGCCGTCGGCTCCGAGACGGGCGAGCAGATCGTCGGCCGCGTGCGGTCGAGCGTCTGGGGCCGCCCGCTCGACGGCCTCGAGGACGTCCCGGCGGGAGCGGCGTTCGCCCTCTTCGCGCTCGGGTTCCTCGGCGCCGACGACCCGGTCGCCCTGCTCGAGAGCGGCGCCTGGCGCCGCCTCACCTCACGGCGCGGACACGTGCTGGTCCGCACCCCGGGCTGAGCGGCTACTCCTCGAAGGTGTTCACCATCGCGTGGGCGGCGCGCTCCAGGTAGTCCCAGAGCAGGGCGTCGTCGGCCGGAGCGAGCCCGAGATCGTCGACGGCCGTCCGCATGTGCTGGAGCCAGTGGTCGCGGGCCTCGGGGTTGATCCGGAACGGCTGGTGCCGCATCCGCAGGCGCGGGTGGCCGCGCTCCTCGCTGTAGGTGCCCGGGCCGCCCCAGTACTGCTCGAGGAAGCCGGTCAGCCGCTGGATCGCGCCCTCGAGGTCGTGCTCGGGGTACATCGGCCAGAGGACCTCGTCCTCGCGGACGCCCTCGTAGAAGCGGCGGACCAGGCGCTCGAACGTCGGCCGGCCGCCGATGTGCTCCCAGAAGCTGCGCAGCGGAGGCGTGCCGCCGATCTGCAGGCCGCTCACGAGCGCGCTCCCGTCGGGCCGGAGGTGCCGCCGCCGTCCTGGGGCGGCGTCCCGCTCCCGCGCCGCAGCGCGCGGGGGAGCCGCACGGGCTTGCCGTGCTCGGTGCTGATCGTGGGGGAGGGCGTGGTCCGCTGCGGTTTGGCGCCTCCGACGCTCGTCGCCCCCTCGAAGCCCTCGAGGACGACGGTGGCCAGCGAGGGGAGCTTCACGTCGAGCGCGTCGAGCGACTTCTTCAGGCGCAGGCGCAGCTCGCGGGCGACGTCGTCCTTGGCGGTGGTGCGGGTCTTGACCACGACCCGGATGACCAGGGCGTCGTCGGCGATGGACTCCAGGCCCCAGAGCTCGGGCTTGTCGATGATCCGGGCCCGCCAGCGGCTGCTCGCCGCCAGCTCGTTCGCGGTCGCGAGGACCGTGGACTGCACCTGCTCGAGGTCCGTCTCATAGGGCACGGCCAGGTCGACGATGACGCGCGACCAGCCCTGCGACATGTTCCCGACCCGGACGATCTCGCCGTTGCGGACGAACCAGAGGGTGCCGTTGACGTCGCGGATCTGCGTCACGCGGACGCCGACCGACTCGACCACGCCCGTCGCCTGCCCGGTGTCGACGACATCGCCGACCCCGAGCTGGTCCTCCGCGACCATGAACAGCCCGTTCAGGACGTCCTTGACGATGTTCTGCGCGCCGAAGCCGAGGCCCGCGCCGAGGGCGGCCGTCAGCAGGGCGAAGGAGCCGATGAGGTCCTTGTCGATCGTCGTCACGATCATGACCAGGGCGATGACGACGATCAGGATCGAGCTCAGGTTGTTGAGAATCGACCCGAGCGTGCGCGTGCGCTGCACCACCCGCACGGCCGCGAGCGGCGACGCGGCGATCGACTGGGTGTCCTCGACGCGCTGGCGGCGCTTCACTCCCGACACGATCTGGTCGACGACGCGGCCGATCACGAAGTGGGCGATGACGCGCACCAGCAGCGCGCCCAGCACGATCCCGAGGATCGCGACCACCTTCCAGAAGGGCTCGGACTCGAAGAAGGAGACGGTGGCGGCGACAGGGTCCGGGGTGGAGGTCTGAAGAAGCAGCATGACCGCTCCAGGCTACGGGACGCCTCCCTCCGAGACGGGTGCACGAGCCCCGAGCGCGTATAGATTCGAGGCGGGTCCGCTCGGACCCGGACACCGCCCTGGGAAGGACGCCCGATGCTCCACTCCACCCGGACTCCCGCCGAGAAGCGCCGCCTCTTCCGCGAGCGCCTCGCCTCGGGCGAGCTGCTGCAGCTGCCCGGCGCGTTCACTCCGCTCTCCGCGCGCCTCATCGAGGCGAAGGGCTTCGACGGGATCTACGTCTCGGGCGCCGTGCTCTCGGCCGAGCTGGGGCTGCCGGACATCGGGCTCACCACGCTCAGCGAGGTGGCCGGCCGCTCGCAGCAGATCGCGCGCCTGACCGACCTGCCCGTCCTCGTCGACGCGGACACCGGCTTCGGCGAGCCGCTGAACGTCGCTCGCACGGTGCAGATGCTCGAGGACGCCGGAGTCGCGGGGCTGCACATCGAGGACCAGGTGAACCCCAAGCGCTGCGGGCACCTCGACGGCAAGGCGGTCGTCGACGAGGCGACCTCGGTGCGGAGGATCGCGGCGGCAGTCGACGCGCGCCGCGACTCCGATCTGGTGATCATGGCCCGCACCGACATCCGCGCCCTCGACGGCCTGCCGGCCGCGATCGACCGCGCCAAGCGCCTCGTCGACGCCGGAGCAGACGCGGTGTTCCCCGAGGCGATGCGCGACCTGTCCGAGTTCGAGGCCGTGCGCGCCGCGATCGACGTGCCGATCCTCGCCAACATGACCGAGTTCGGCAAGAGCGAGCTGTTCACCGCGCAGCAGCTCGCCGACGTCGGCGTGAACGTCGTGATCCACCCGGTCTCGCTGCTCCGGATCGCGATGGGCGCCGCGATGCGGGCACTCGACGCCCTCAAGGCGGAGGGCTCGCTCCGCTCGGAGGTCCCGGCCATGCAGACGCGCGCCGAGCTCTACGAGCTCCTCGACTACGCCTCGTACAGCCGCTTCGACGAGGGCGTTTTCGACTTCTCGCTCGCCGACCACTACGGCGCCTGAGCGCGCCGACCCGCACGAACCGGCGGCGCTCCCCGGCGCCGCCGCCCGCCTCTCGCGAAGGAGCGAAGGATGAGCACGACCGATCAGGACATCCGCAAGGGACTCGTGGGGGTCGTCGTCGACACGACGGCCGTCTCGAAGGTCGACCCGGCGTCGAACTCGCTGCTCTACCGCGGCTACCCCGTGCAGGAGCTCGCGGCGGGGACCTCGTTCGAGGACGTGGCCTGGCTGCTCTGGCACGGCGAGCTCCCCACTCCGGAGGAGGCGGCCGGGCTGGCCGCAGTGGAGCGGGCCCACCGCGCCCTGGCCCCCGAGGTGCGCACCGTGATCGACCTGCTGCCGCTGTCGGCGCACCCGATGGACGTGGTGCGGACGGCGGTGAGCGTCCTGGGCGCGCTCGAGGAGGATCCGGACGCCGACGCTCCCGAGGCCGTGCTGGAGCGCTCCGTGCGGCTCTGGGCGGCACTGCCGGCGATCGTCGCCTACGCTCAGCGCCGCCTGCGCGGCCTCGAGCCGATCGATCCGCGCGACGACCTCGACTACTCCGAGAACTTCCTCTGGACGACCTTCGGCGAGGTGCCGGAGCCGGTCGTCGTCGACGCGTTCCGCGTCTCGCTGGTGCTCTACGCCGAGCACTCCTTCAACGCCTCGACCTTCACGGCCCGCGTCGTGACGTCGACGCTGTCGGACGTCCACTCCGCCGTGACCGCCGCCGTGGGAGCGCTCAAGGGACCGCTCCACGGCGGGGCGAACGAGGCCGTACTGCACGTGCTCGACGAGGTCGGCACCGGACCGGAGGCGGACCGGCGGTCCCGCGAGTGGCTCGCCGAGGCTCTCGGACAGCGCCGGAAGGTCATGGGGTTCGGCCACCGGGTCTACAAGTCGGGCGACTCGCGGGTGCCGACCATGGACGCCGCTCTCCGGCGGCTCGCCGAGCACGAGGGGGCCGGCGAGATGATGGAGCTGTACGACGCTCTGGCCGCGGCGATGGCCGAGCGGACGGGCATCCTGCCGAACCTCGACTACCCGTCCGGCCCCGCCTACCGGCTGATGGGCTTCGACACCGGGATCTTCACTCCGCTGTTCGTCGCCGCGCGGGTGGTGGGCTGGACGGCCCACGTGATCGAGCAGCGGGGCTCGAACGCGCTCATCCGGCCGCTGTCCGCCTATGACGGGCCGGAGCGCCGCTCGGTCCCGCAGCGCTAGGCGCCGGGAGCGGGGAGAGCCACCCGGTCCCGCAGCGCCGAGCGCCGGGGGACCGGGCGGCTCACTGTCAGCCCCGGGTGTCGCGCTCCTGGGCGCGGAGCGCACGCTCCACGCCGGCCAGGTTCTCGATCACGAGTCGGCGCAGCGCCGGGACCTCCGGGTTCGCGTCGAGCCAGGCGCGGGTGGCGTCGACGATCTCCTGCGAGGGCGTGGCGGCCGGGTAGAAGCCGACGACCAGGTACTCGGCGATCTTGTAGCTCTTCGACTCCCAGAGGGTGCGGAGGGCGTCGAAGTAGACCGAGACCATCGCGTCGAGCAGGCGCGGGTCGGCGGCGCGCTGGAAGCCCAGGCCCGTCGAGCGGACGATCGTGTTCGGTGCCGAGTCGTCGGCCGTGACGGAGTCCCACGCCGCGCGCTTCGCCTCCGCGGTCGGCAGTGCGGCACGGGCGTGCGCGGCCGACTGCTGGCCGGTCGCCGTGTTGTCCGAGGCGAGCGCCGCGTCGATGTCGTCCGCACCGGCCCGCCCGCCGGCGACGAGAGCGATCAGCAGCTCCCAGCCGAGGTCGGTGTCGATGTCGAGGCCGCCGAGGGCGGTGGAGCCGTCGAGCAGCGCCTGCACGGCCTCGAGGTGCGCCGGGGTGGACGCGATCGCGGCGAAGAACTTCACGAACTGGAACTGCGCGTCGCTGCCCGGCTCGGCGCTCTGCGCGAGCGTCCACAGCTGATCGCCCGCCTCCTCGACGACCTCGGCCCGGTACTCCGGAGCGACGTACTGGGTGGCGGTGGCGACGAGCTGGTTGAGCACCGTCCGCAGGGTCGTGGACTCGGTCTCGGTCGCGACGTTGCCCAGGACGAGGCGGACGAAGTCGCGCGGCGCCGACTCGGCGTCGCGGGTCGAGTCCCAGACCGAGCCCCAGACCAGCGAGCGGGCCAGGGGGCTGTCGATGCTCGCGAGGTGCTCGACGGCCACGGCGAGCGAGGCGTCGTCGAGGCGGACCTTCGCGTAGGCGAGGTCGTCGTCGTTGAGCAGCACGAGCGCCGGACGGGTGCGGCCGATCAGCTCGGGCACCTCGGTGCGCTCCCCGTCGACGTCCAGCTCGAGGCGGTCGACGCGGACGAGGCGCTCGCCCTCGAAGTCGTACAGGCCGATCGCCAGGCGGTGCGGGCGGATCGTCGGGTACTCCTCGACCGCGGTCTGCAGGATCGCGAAGGACGCGATCGCTCCGCTCTCGTCGACCGCGATCTCGGGGCGGAGCGTGTTCACGCCGGCCGTCTCGAGCCACTGCGCCGACCACTCGGTGAGGTCGCGCCCGCTGGTGGCCTCCAGCTCGACCAGCAGGTCGCGCAGCTCCGTGTTCGAGAAGGCGTGCTTGACGAAGTACTCGTGGACGCCGGCGAGGAACTCCTTCTCGCCGACCCACGCGACGAGCTGCTTGAGCACCGAGGCGCCCTTGGCGTAGGTGATGCCGTCGAAGTTGACCTGGACGTCCTCGAGGTCGTTGATGGTCGCGACGATCGGGTGGGTCGAGGGCAGCTGGTCCTGGCGGTAGGCCCAGCTCTTCTCCATCGCGGCGAAGGTGGTCCACGCCTCGGTCCACTCCGTCGCCTCCGCGGTGGCGAGGGTGGAGGCGTACTCGGCGAACGACTCGTTGAGCCAGAGATCGTTCCACCACTTCATCGTGACCAGGTCGCCGAACCACATGTGGGCGAGCTCGTGGAGGATCGTGACGACCCGGCGCTCCTTGATCGCGTCCGTCACCTTGGAGCGGAACACGTAGGTCTCGGTGAAGGTCACCGCTCCCGCGTTCTCCATCGCGCCGGCGTTGAACTCGGGGACGAACAGCTGGTCGTACTTCGCGAACGGGTACGGGACGCCGAACTTCTCCTCGTAGAAGGCGAAGCCCTGCTTCGTCTTCTCGAACACGTAGTCGGCGTCGAGGAACGGCGCGAGCGAGGCTCGCGCGAAGACCCCCAGCGGGATGGTGCGGCCGTCGGAGGAGACGAGCGAGTCGGTCTCGACCACGTAGGGTCCGGCGACGAGGGCCGTGATGTAGGAGGAGATGCGCGGGGTGGGCTCGAAGCTCCAGGTCGCGATCCCCTCGCCCGCCGGGACCGGCTCGGGAGCGGGCTGGTTCGACACGACCTGCCACTGCGCGGGCGCGGTGACTGTGAAGCGGAACTCGGCCTTGAGGTCCGGCTGCTCGAACACCGCGAAGACGCGGCGGGAGTCGGGCACCTCGAACTGCGAGTACAGGTACACCTCGCCGTCGACGGGGTCGACGAAGCGGTGCAGGCCCTCGCCCGTGTTGGTGTAGAGCATGTCGGCGACGACGGTGAGCTCGTTGTCCGCGGCCAGGGAGTCGAGGCGGATCCGGACGCCGTCGGCGACGTCGGCGGGGTCGAGCTCCACGCCGTTGAGGGTGACGGAGTGGACCGTGCCCGTGACGGCGTCGATGAAGCTCGAGGCGCCCTCGGTGGCGGAGAAGCGCACCGTGGTCGTGCTGAGGAAGGTCTCGGCTCCCCGGGTCAGGTCGAGGGCGATGTCGTAGTCGTGGATCCGGATCAGCGAGGCGCGCTCCTGCGCCTCGCTCCGGGTGAGGTTGTCTCCTGGCACGGGGGTGCTCCATCCGTTCGTCTCGGGCGCTGCCGCGGGCGCCGGGGTGCGGGCGCCGCCGATCCACCCTAGAGCTGCCGGGACCGGCCGTGGAGCCCCGCGGCGCCGATCCTGCGGAGCCGCCGGGGACCGCGGACGCGGCCCCGGCGAGCGGCGTAGCGTGTCCCCATGACCTCTGTGGACTTCTGGTTCGACCCCTCCTGCCCGTGGGCCTGGATGACCTCGCGATTCGTGGACGAGGTGACCCCCGCGCGCGACCTCGACGTGCAGTGGCACATCATGAGCCTCGCCGTCCTCAACGAGGACAAGGACGTGGACGACTCGTACCGCGCCTTCCTCCCGCGCGCGCTGCGCTACACGCGCCTGGTCGCCGCCGTCGCCGAGCGCGAGGGCCGCGAGCACGTGAAGCCGCTCTACGACGCGCTCGGCACCCGGATCCACCCGGGCGGACGCACCGACGTCGACGCGGTGATCGCCGAGTCGCTCGCCGAGCTCGGCCTGCCCGCGGAGCTCGCCGCCCACGCCGACTCGGACGAGTACGACGAGCCGATGCGCGCCTCCCACTTCGACGGGATCGAGCGGGTCGGCCAGGACGTCGGCACCCCGGTCATCGCGATCGGCGACGTCGCTTTCTTCGGCCCCGTCATCTCGCCGATCCCGAGGGGCGAGCAGGCGCTGACCCTCTGGGACGGCATCGTCGCCGCCGCCTCCTTCGACGGCTTCTTCGAGCTCAAGCGCTCGCGGACCCGCGACCCGCAGTTCGACTGAGCCGACCCGCGGTACTCTGGCTCCCGGCCCGGGCACCGCGGGCCCCAGACGGCTCTTCCGGAGGACTTCTCTTGCGCATCCACATCGCCACGGACCACGCAGGGCTGGACTTCAGCCGTCACCTGATCGAGCACCTCGGCGCCGCCGGTCACGACGTGATCGATCACGGCCCCACGTCCTACGACCCGCTGGACGACTACCCGTCCTTCTGCATCAATGCCGCCGCCGCGGTCGTCCGCGATCAGGAGGCGGGGGTCGAGGCCCTCGGCGTCGTCTTCGGCGGCTCGGGCAACGGCGAGCAGATCGCGGCGAACAAGGTCGCGGGCGTGCGCGCGGCGCTCGTGTGGAACCTGAGCACCGCCGTTCTGGCCCGCCAGCACAACGACGCGAACGTCATCTCGATCGGGGCCCGCCAGCACTCCGTCGAGGAGGCCACCGGCTTCATCGACGCGTTCGTCGCCGAGCCCTTCACCTTCGAGGAGCGGCACGTGCGCCGCATCGCGCAGCTCGCCGAGTACGAGGCCACCGGCGACATCGCCGGCCGGGTCGTCGACTCTGCCGCGAAGGAGCGCTGAGTGCCCGAGGGGCACTCCGTCCACCGGATCGCCCTGCAGTTCGAGCGCGACGTCGTCGGGCACCGCGTCGCGACCAGCAGCCCCCAGGGCCGCTTCACCGAGGGAGCCGCGCTCCTCGACGGGCGCGAGGTCCTCGAGTCCACGGCCGTCGGCAAGCACCTGCTGCTGCGCTTCGAGGGCGACCTGACGCTGCACGTCCACCTCGGCCTCTACGGCGCGTGGGACTTCCTCGGGCACGTCTCGCCGCTGTTCCCGGACGGGAAGGCCGGCAGCAGCATCGGCGCTCCCCGGCGCCGCCGCGCCGTGCGCCTCTCCGAGACGGAGCACGAGACCGACTCCGATCTCGACGAGTTCCCGCCGCCGCCCGTGGGCGCGGTGCGCGTGCGCATCATGACGGACGAGACCGTCGCCGACCTGCGCGGCCCCACCGCCTGCGAGGTGATGGACCCCGCCCAGGTGGAGGCCCTCCTCGCCCGCCTCGGTCCGGATCCGGCCGACGACGACTCCGACGAGGCGCGCGACCGCTTCGTGAACCGGCTCCGCAGGACGGCGACGCCGGTCGGGCTGGTGCTGATGGACCAGTCCGTGGTCAGCGGCATCGGCAACATCTACCGCGCGGAGCTGCTCTACCGCGCCGGCCTCGACCCGCACACTCCCGGCAAGCAGGTGCCGCTGGAGCTCGCACAGGAGCTGTGGCGGGACTGGGCGGACCTGCTCGAGGACGGCATCCGGACCGGGATGATGATCACGCGCCGCGGCCTGACGAAGACCGAGCGCTCGAAAGCCGTCCGCAGCCGCGCCGAGCGCAACTACGTCTACAAGCGCGAGGGTCTGCCCTGCCGCGTCTGCGGCACGAACGTGCTGCTCGAGGAGATCGGCGCGCGCAAGCTCTACTGGTGCCCGGTGTGCCAGTCGTGAGCGCCGGTGGAGAGACGCCGGCCCGGTCCCGCGCCCGCCGAGCCGTCCGCCCCGCGCTCCGCGAGGCCGCCCGATGACCGGCGGTCTCCTGCTCCGGGGCGCCCGCCTCCTCGGCTCGTCCCGACCCGGTGCCGTGCTCCTGCGCGACGGCCGCGTGGAAGCGGTCGGACCGGACGCCGCCGCCGCCCCGGGCGACGAGGTGCGCGACCTCGACGGGCGCTGGGTGCTCCCCGGCCTCTGGGACGAGCACGTCCACTTCTCCCAGTGGGCGATGACGGCCCCGCGCCTGGATGTCTCGTCGGCGGACTCGGCCCGCGGAACGGCGGACGCGGTCCGACGTCGCCTGGCGGAGGAGCCCGGTACCGGCACGCTGATCGGCTTCGGCTTCCGCGACGGCCTCTGGCCGGAGCCGCCCACGACCGCGCTCCTGGACGAGGTCTCTCCGGAACGGCCCGTCGTGCTGATCAGCGGCGACCTGCACTGCGCCTGGCTGAACTCCGCCGCGTACCGGCGCTACGCCGTCGCTCCCGAGCCCGAGCTGCTGCGCGAGGACGCCTGCTTCGAGCTCGTCACCGCACTCGGCGCCCTCGGCGACGACGAGCTCGACGCGCTCGCCGACGCGGCGGCCCGGCGGGCTGCGGCCCGCGGGGTGGTCGGCGTCGTCGACCTCGAGATGCGCTGGAACGCGGGGGACTGGCCCCGTCGCGTCGACGGCGGAACCCGCTCCCTCCGCGTCGACACCGGCGTCTACCGCGACCACCTCGAACGCGCCCTCGCGGAGGGACTGCGCACGGGCGACGAGCTCGACGGCGGTGACGGCCTGCTGCGGATGGGCCCGCTGAAGGTCCTGATCGACGGCTCCCTCAACACGAGGACCGCCTACTGCGCCCACCCGTACGCCGACCACGACGGCTACGGCGTCCTCACCGTGGAGCCCGCCGAGCTGGACGAGCTGCTCGCCCGCGCGGCCGCCGGGGGCATCCGCTCCACCGTGCACGCGATCGGAGACGCCGCGGCGACGCTGGCTCTGGACGCGCTCGGCCGGGTCGGCGGGGGCCGGATCGAGCACGCTCAGCTACTCGCGGAGACCGACCTTCCGCGGTTCGCCGCGCTCGGCGTGGAGGCCGGAGTGCAGCCCGCGCACGCGCTCGACGACCGCGAGGTGGCGGAGCGGTACTGGCCGGGACGCACCGGCCGGGCGTTCCCGCTGCGCTCGCTGCTCGACTCCGGGGCCCGCGTGGTGCTCGGCTCGGACGCTCCGGTCGCTCCGCTCGACCCGTGGGTCGCGATCTCGGCCGCGGTCGCGCGGGCGCTGCCCGGCGACGAGCCCTGGCATCCGGAGCAGCGGGTGAGCGTCGAGGAGGCGATCGTCGCCTCGACCCGGGTGCGCCGGCTCACGCCCGCGGCCGGCGATCCCGCCGATCTGGTGGTGGTCGACCGCGATCCGCTCGCCGCCGACGCGGGAGCCCTCCGATCCATGCCGGTCGCCGCGACCCTCCTGGCGGGCCGCTTCACGCACGGCGGCTGACCCGCGCCCGTCGCGACTCCGGCTGCTCCGGATCGCGCGGACGGGCCGGGGAACGACGACGGCCCGCGGGATCCGAGGATCCGCGGGCCGGTCGAGGCGTGGTGCTCAGCTCTCGCTGACGTGGGCGAAGAGGAACCAGCGGTCCTTCTCGAGGCCGCGGCCGATCTCGATCGCGACGTCCTGGCTGCTCGCGTCGATCTCGGCGAGCTCGGCGATCGCCGTGTTGACGGTCGCGATGGCGACGTCCATCTGGCGGATGATCTCGACGATCGCGTTCTCGGAGCGCTGGAAGCCGGGGGTGAGGGGTTCGGACCGCGTCGCCGAGGCGACGGTCTGGATGCGGGCGTCGACCGGGAGGCCGAGGGCGACGACGCGCTCCGCGGCGAGGTCGGCCCACTCGATGGCGCGGCCGACGATCGCGTCGAGCAGCTCGTGGACGCCGATGAAGTTGGCGCCGCGGACGTGCCAGTGCGCCTGCTTGCCGTTGACGGCGAGCGCGGTCATCTCGACGACGACGGGGCTGAGGAACTGGGCGACTCCGGATGCGACATCCGGGTTCGACGAGGTGAGCGACGTGACGGACGTGGTGGACATCGTCTGGTCCTTTCAAGAGGGGGTGACTGATCGTCAACAGTACGCAGATCCCTCGGCGCCGCAAGGAAGCGCAGGCTCGGCTCAGTCCGGTGAAGGACAGGCTCACCTCGGTCGCGGAGGGGCGTCACGGGGGCTTCCCCCCGGGTGCCCGGAGCCGTGCCGCCGGTACGCTCGACCGGGTCGCGGCGGCGGCGGGAGCGGACAGGAGGCGCGGATGAGCGGAGCATCGACGGCCCTCGGCGAGGCCTCGCGCGCCTACCTCCGGCTCTGGCGCGGACTGCCCCGGGAGGTGCTCGCGCTGGTGGCCGCGATCCCGGTCGCGCTCCTCGGCGCCTTCTGCGCCGGCGTCGCGCTGGCCGTCGCGCTCGGGCTCGTCGGAGTCCTGATCGGCCTGGTGTTCCTGCCTGCCGCCCTCTACACGGCGCGCTTCTTCTCGCGGGCCGCCGTCGGCCTCGACGTGCTGGCCGGACGGCCCGCCGTCCCCCGGCCGCAGTGGCGGCGACCGCCCTCCTCCGTCACTCCGTCGACCTTCGCCCTCTACGGTCCGGTGATCGACGGGCACTACTGGCTCGCTCTCCTGCACACGCTCGTCGTGGCTCCGGTGCTCGCGCTGCTGTCAGGACTGCTCCTGGCGCTGTGGACCTGGGCGGGCCCGGGCACGGTGGCCGCCGCGCTCACGGGGGCCCCCGGTCCGGCCCGCCTGCTGGCCGAGAGCGGAGCAGCTCTGCTGGGCGCCCCGCAGCCTCCGGCGGGACTGGTCGCCGCGGCGACGGTCGCCACGACCGTCCTCTTCGTCTCGACCCTGCCGTTCGCCACCCGCGGTCTCTCCCTCCTGCACTGGCTGGTCGACCGTCTCCTGCTCGGCCCGTGGGAGTCGGAGGCGCTCCAGCGCGAGGTCGCCGAGCTGAGCGCCTCCCGCGGCGCAGCCGTCGCCGCCGAGGACCGCGCGCTGCGCCGGCTCGAGCGCGACATCCACGACGGCCCGCAGCAGCGCCTGATCCGGGTCCAGATGGACCTGGCCTCGGCACGCAATCGACTCGCCGCCGACCCGGAGTCCGCCGCCCGCCTGGTCGACGAGGCTCGCGAGCACGTGCGCGCCGCGCTCGACGAGCTGCGCGCCCTCTCCCGCGGCGTGGCGCCGCCGATCCTGCAGGACCGGGGCTTCGAGGCGGCGGTGCACTCGCTCGCCGAGCTCAGCCCGGTGCCGGTCGAGGTCCTCACCGAGCACCCCGTGGCGGACGTGCCGCCCGAGGTCGAGCGCAGCGTCTACTTCGTCGTCGCCGAGCTGCTCGCCAACGTCTCCAAGCACTCCGGTGCCCGATCGGTGCGGGTGCATCTCGACACCCGCGACTCCGGCACTCCGGGGGAGCGCTGGCTCGACGCCTGGGTGGTCGACGACGGAGTCGGCGGGGCGTCGCCGGTCGCCGGTCACGGTCTCGAGGGGGTCGGCGGGCGCGTCCGGGGCCTGCGCGGGATCCTGAGCGTGGAGTCGCCGGTCGGCGGGCCGACCACGGTCGGGGTGCACGTCCCCTACCGCCCGGCCGCCCTATCCTGAGGGCGTGCCCGTGATCCGCGTCGCCATCGCCGAGGACTCGGTCCTCCTGCGCGAGGGCCTGGTCCGCCTCTTCGAGGACGCGGGGTTCGCCTCCGTCGGCGCCTTCGGGGACGCGGACGCCCTGCTCGCCGATCTGGCGCGGGACCCGGCCGGCGTCGACGTCGCCGTGCTCGACGTCCGGATGCCGCCGACCTTCCGCGACGAGGGCGTCCGCGGGGCGCTGGAGATCCGCCGGCGCTACCCGCAGGTGTCGGTCCTGCTGCTCAGCCAGTACGTCGAGGTCACCTACGCGCAGGAGCTGCTCGGCTCCGGCGACGGCGGACTCGGCTACCTCCTGAAGGACCGGGTCGCCTCCGTGGAGGAGCTGCGCGACGCCGTCGAGCGCGTCGCGGCGGGCGGAACCGTCCTCGACCCGCAGGTCGTCGCCTCGCTCCTGCAGCGCAACCGCGACCCGCTCGCCTCGCTGACCCCGCGGGAGCGGGAGGTGCTGGAGCAGATGGCCCAGGGGCGCACGAACGCGGGCATCGCCTCCGCTCTCTTCGTCGGCGTGGGCGCCGTGGAGAAGAACGTGACCGCGATCTTCCAGAAGCTCGGGCTCGAGGACTCGGGCTCCGACCACCGGCGGGTGCTGGCGGTCCTCGCCTTCCTGCGCGCCGGGCGATGACCACCGGAGAAGAGGAGAACCCGATGCCGTCGAGTCCTGCGGAGGGCGCCCGCGTCCTCGCCCTGACCGGGGGACGCGCCCCGGAGATCGCCGACACCGCGTGGGTCGCTCCGGGCGCCACCGTGATCGGCTCCGTGCGCCTGGGGGAGCGGGCGAGCGTCTGGTACGGCGCCGTCCTGCGCGCCGAGCACGCGCGGATCGAGCTCGGCGCCGGCAGCAACCTCCAGGACGGCGTCGTCGTCCACGTCGACGCCGACTACGACGCGGTCATCGGCGCCGGAGTCTCGGTCGGGCACAACGCGGTGCTGCACGGCTGCACCCTCGAGGACGACGTGCTGGTCGGCATGAGCGCGACCGTCCTGAACGGGGCCGTCGTCGGCACCGGCTCGCTGATCGCCGCAGGCGCCGTCGTCCTCGAGGGGACGGTCGTCCCGCCGGGCTCGCTGGTGGCGGGCGTCCCCGGGAGGGTCCGGCGGGAGCTGACGGAGGAGGAGCGCGAGGGCATCCGCCGGAACGCCGCCTCGTACCTCGCCCTGACGGAGGACCACCGCGGCGCGGTCGGCTGAGCACGCCCGGAACGCCTCGGAACGACGAAGAGCCCCGGACGTCCGGGGCTCTTCGAGAGGAGAGGGGCTGACGAGAATCGAACTCGCATCATCTGTTTGGAAGACAGAGGCTTTACCACTAAGCTACAGCCCCGAATCGCTGGTCTGACGACCGCGAACCGGTGCGACCGGGTCTCTCGACCGGGCACCAGGACAGCGTAGTACATCGCGCGAGCACCGTGGACACCCCGGTCGTCCTCCGCCGCGCGGTTCCGGTCGCCGCTGCCGGGGTGCAGTACACTTGCGAAGGCCATTTCGGCGTGTCGCGCAAGCGCACGTGCGGGGACGGCTCGACGAGAGTCTCACGCACGGTGCCCAGGCCCGCGCATCCGGGGCGTAGCTCAGCTTGGCTAGAGCGCCCGCTTTGGGAGCGGGAGGTCGCAGGTTCGAATCCTGTCGCCCCGACCACGAGTACTCATCGTGACGACATCGACCCGTGACGACCGTCATCCGGCGCCGACACCAACCAGCACAGGAGATCCCCTCACGTGAAGACCACGGTAGAACAGCTGAGCCCGACCCGCGTGAAGCTCGCGATTTCGGTCACCCCGGACGAGCTCGGCCCCAGCATCACGCACGCCTACGGCCACATCGCCGAGCAGATCAACGTCCCCGGCTTCCGCAAGGGCAAGGTCCCGCCCGCCATCGTCGACCAGCGCGTCGGCAAGGCCGCGGTGCTCGAGCACGCGGTCAACGAGGGCCTCGACGGCTTCTACCGCGAGGCCGTCCGCGAGACCGAGGTCCGCCCCCTGGGCCGCCCGCAGGCCGACATCGTCGCCTGGCCGAGCGACAAGGACTTCACCGGCGACCTCGAGCTCGCCATCGAGGTCGACGTGCGCCCCGAGATCACCGTCCCGGACTACGACGGCATCGAGCTCACCGTCGAGGCGGCCGAGGTCACCGACGCCGACGTCGACGCCGAGCTGGACAAGCTCCGCAGCCGCTTCGGCACCCTGGTCACCGTGGACCGCCCGGCGAAGACCGGCGACTTCGCGCAGATCGACCTGGTCGCCTCCATCGACGGCGTCGAGGTCGACACCGCCAACGCCATCTCGTACGAGCTCGGCTCGGGCGAGCTGATCGAGGGCATCGACGAGGCGCTCGACTCGCTCACCGCGGGCGAGAGCACCACGTTCACCGCTCCGCTGCTCGGCGGCGACCACGCCGGCGAGCAGGCCGAGATCGCCGTCGCGCTCACCGCCGTCAAGGAGCGCGAGCTCCCCGAGGCCGACGACGACTTCGCGCAGATCGCCAGCGAGTTCGACACCATCGCTGAGCTGCGCGAGTCGCTCAAGGAGCAGGCCGCTCAGCAGAAGACCTTCGGCCAGGGCGGCGAGGCCCGCGAGAAGCTCGTCGAGGCGCTGCTCGCCCTCGTCGAGGTGCCCGTGCCCGCCGGTCTCGTCGAGGACGAGGTGCACCGCCACCTCGAGGGCGAGAACCGCCTCGAGGACGACGAGCACCGCGCCGAGGTCAAGGAGGCCAGCGAGAAGACCTTCAAGACGCAGATCCTCCTCGACCACGTCGTCGAGCAGGAGAAGGTCCAGGTCAGCCAGGACGAGCTCACGCAGTACCTCATCCAGGGTGCGGCGCAGTACGGCATGGAGCCGAACGAGTTCATCAAGATCCTGTCCGAGAACAACCAGATCGGCCAGATGGTCGGCGAGGTCGCCCGCAACAAGGCGCTCGCGATCGTCCTCGGCAAGGCGAAGGTCACCGACACCGAGGGCAACGCCGTCGACCTGACCGCGTTCACCGCGGTCCCCGGTGACGACGAGGCCGTCGAGGCCTCCGACGAGGCCGTCGCCTCGGACGAGACCGAGGTCGTGGAGGAGGCTCAGGCCGCCGCCGACGCCGAGGTCCCCGCGGAGCCCGTCGCCGAGGAGCCCGCCGCCGAGGAGGAGCCCGCCCCGGCCCCCAAGAAGAAGCGCGCGCCGGCCAAGAAGAAGGCCGCCGCTCCCGCCGAGGAGACCCCGGCCGCGGAGTAGTCCCCGCGAGCACGTCAGGAGCCGCCCCCCGATCCGTCGGAGGGCGGCTCCTCTCGTTGCGGGGCTCCGGTCCGCCCCGGGCGAACACGGGCGACTCCCGCTCCGCCCCGGGCGAACACGGCCGGATCGGCCTGGCGGCGTCCGATAGATTCGCCTCCGAAGCGACAACTGAAACGGAGCAATACATGGCCGACATGGTTATGCCCAACAGTGTTTTCGACCGCCTGCTCAAGGACCGGATCATCTGGCTCGGTTCCGAGGTGCGCGACGAGAACGCGAACGAGATCGCCGCGAAGCTCCTGCTCCTGGCAGCCGAGGACTCCGAGCGGGACATCTACCTCTACATCAACTCGCCCGGCGGCTCCATCACCGCGGGCATGGCGATCTACGACACGATGCAGTTCGTCCCGAACGACATCGTGACCGTGGGCATCGGGATGGCGGCCTCCATGGGCCAGCTGCTCCTCACCGCCGGAACCCAGGGCAAGCGCTACATCACCCCGAACGCGCGAGTGCTCCTCCACCAGCCGCACGGCGGCTTCGGCGGCACGGCCTCCGACATCCAGACCCAGGCGCAGCTCATCCTCGACATGAAGAAGCGCCTCGCCGAGATCACCGCCAAGGCGACCGGCAAGACCGTCGAGCAGGTCAACGAGGACGGCGACCGCGACCGCTGGTTCAGCGCCGAGGAGGCCCTCGCCTACGGCTTCGTCGACCACATCCGCTCGTCGGCGACCGACGTGGCCGGCGGTGGCGGAACCGCCATCGACGAGTAGTCCAGCGAACGCGCCGAGAGATCAGGAACAGACAATGACCACACCCACCTTCGGCGGAACGGCGTTCGGCTCCGGAGCCGCACCGTCCTCGCGCTACATCCTCCCCACGTTCGAGGAGCGCACGGCCTACGGCTACAAGCGCCAGGACCCGTACGCCAAGCTCTTCGAGGACCGCATCATCTTCCTCGGCGTCCAGGTCGACGACGCCTCCGCGGACGACATCATGGCCCAGCTCCTCGTGCTCGAGAGCCAGGACCCGGACCGCGACATCGTCATGTACATCAACTCGCCCGGTGGATCCTTCACCGCGATGACGGCGATCTACGACACGATGCAGTACATCCGCCCGCACATCCAGACGGTCGTGCTCGGCCAGGCCGCCTCGGCCGCCGCCGTGCTCACCGCCGCGGGAACGCCGGGCAAGCGCCTCGCGCTGCCGAACGCGCGCATCCTCATCCACCAGCCCGCCGTGCAGCAGGGCGGGGGCCAGGCCTCGGACATCGAGATCCAGGCCGCCGAGATCATGCGCATGCGCGAGTGGCTCGAGGAGACGCTGTCGCACCACTCGAACCGCTCGATCGAGCAGGTCAAGAAGGACATCGACCGCGACAAGATCCTCGGCGCGAGCGACGCGCTCGAGTACGGGCTGATCGACCAGGTGCTCACCAGCCGCAAGAGCCTCCCGGCTCTCACGGCGTAGGGCGTCCAGGAGGGGCCGGGTGGCGGAGCGATCCGCCGCCCGGCCCCTCTCTGCGTCCTCCGTCGCCGTAGCAAAGCGCCACACGAGGCGCAAGGCACGGCGAATCCGGCCCGCCTGCCGAGCCCTCGCGGCTCAGCGGCTAGGCTCGGAGCAGTGTCAGGGGGCTCGTCCCGCTCGCACCGGCCGGAGCTCCGGGCTCCGTTGCACGACCGACCGACGCACGACAGACGCACGACAAGGAAGTGGGGCATCCCCGTGGCACGTATTGGCGAAAGCGCCGACCTGCTGAAGTGCTCCTTCTGCGGCAAGAGCCAGAAGCAGGTCCAGCAGCTCATCGCGGGACCGGGCGTCTACATCTGCGACGAGTGCGTCGAGCTCTGCAACGAGATCATCGAGGAGCGCCTCTCCGAGTCGAGCGAGGAGACGAGCCACGAGTTCGACCTCCCGAAGCCGAAGGAGATCTTCGGCTTCCTCGAGGAGTACGTGATCGGGCAGGAGCAGGCCAAGAAGGCCCTCGCCGTCGCCGTGTACAACCACTACAAGCGCGTGCGCGCCCGCAACACCATCACCGCCGCCGACGCGATCCACGACGAGGTCGAGATCGCCAAGAGCAACATCCTGCTCATCGGCCCCACGGGCTGCGGGAAGACCTACCTCGCCCAGACCCTCGCGAAGCGCCTCAACGTGCCTTTCGCCGTCGCGGACGCCACGGCCCTCACCGAGGCGGGCTACGTCGGCGAGGACGTCGAGAACATCCTCCTCAAGCTCATCCAGGCCGCCGATTACGACGTCAAGCGTGCCGAGACCGGCATCATCTACATCGACGAGGTCGACAAGATCGCGCGGAAGGCCGAGAACCCCTCGATCACGCGCGACGTCTCGGGCGAGGGAGTGCAGCAGGCGCTGCTCAAGATCCTCGAGGGCACCGTCGCCTCCGTGCCCCCGCAGGGCGGGCGGAAGCACCCGCACCAGGAGTTCATCCAGATCGACACGACGAACGTCCTCTTCATCGTCGCCGGCGCCTTCGCCGGACTCGAGGACATCATCTCGTCGCGGGCGGGCAAGCGCGGCATCGGCTTCGGCGCCCCGCTGCACAACAAGGAAGACGAGATCAACATCTTCAGCGAGGTCCTCCCGGAGGACCTGCACAAGTTCGGGCTGATCCCCGAGTTCATCGGGCGCCTCCCCGTCGTCACGACGGTCACGCAGCTGGACCAGGTCGCGCTCATGCAGATCCTCACCGAGCCGCGCAACGCGCTCGTGAAGCAGTACCAGCGGATGTTCGAGATCGACGGCGTCGAGCTCGAGTTCGACCGGGGCGCTCTCGAGGCCATCGCTGACCTGGCGGTCCTCCGCCAGACCGGCGCCCGCGGACTGCGCGCGATCCTCGAGGAGGTGCTCGGCCCGATCATGTTCGAGGTGCCCTCCTCGGACGAGGTGGCTCGGGTCGTCGTCACCCGCGCCGCGGTGCTCGACAACGCGGCCCCGACGATCGTCCCCCACGCTCCCCGCCGTCAGGAGAAGAGCGCCTAGTCGCTCCCCGCCCCGCTCTGCCAGTTCACCGCGATTGGCCCGGCGGATCGTCGGGCGAGGCGCTCTCGCTTCCCTAACCTGGCGGAGCGCGCCGACGGCGCGTCCCGCCGCCTCGGTGCCGGTCGATCCCCCGGGAGGCATCGCCATCGTTCAGCCGCTGCTCGCCGGGATCGTCGCCGCCCTGACCGGCTTCTCGAGCTCGTTCGCGATCGTGCTCGCCGGGGTGGTCGCGGTGGGCGCGACGGACGAACAGGCGGCCTCGGGCCTCCTCGCCGTCTGCGTGCTGCAGGGAGTCCTGTGCATCGCGCTGAGCATCCGCTACCGCGTGCCGATGACCTTCGCCTGGAGCACGCCGGGCGCCGCCCTGCTGGCCGCGACCGCGACGCTCCCCGGTGGCTTCGACCGCGCGGTCGGAGCGTTCCTGGTCGCCTCCGCTCTGCTGGTGGTCACCGGGCTGTGGCCGGCGCTCGGGAGGCTCGTCGCGCGCATCCCGCGGCCGCTCGCGAACGCCATGCTCGCGGGCATCCTGTTCCCGCTCGTCCTGGCGCCGGTGCGCGCGGCGGTCGAGATCCCCTTACTCGCCCTGCCGGTGATCCTGCTCTGGCTGCTGCTCCTGCGGCTCCTGCCCCGCTGGGCGGTGCCGGCCGCGATCGCTCTGGCGATCGTGCTGCTGGTCGTGACGGACGGCGCGGCACTCGCCGGTGCACCGCTGCTCCCCGTGCCGCAGTTCGTCGCTCCGGTGTTCGAGATCGGAGCGATGGTCGGGATCGGCCTGCCGCTCTACGTGGTCACCACGGCCGGGCAGAACATCCCGGGCATCGCGGTGCTGACGAGCTTCGGCTTCGCGGCCCACTCGCGTCCCGGGATCGTCTCGACCGGTGCTCTCTCCGGGGTCTCGGCGGTCTTCGGCGGCGTGCCGATCAACTACGCCGCGCTCAGCGCCGCGCTGACCGCGGGTCCCGAGGCCTCGCCGCGGCCGGAGCAGCGCTGGGTCGCCTCGGTCTCGGCGGGCGCCTCCTACCTCGTGCTGGGCGTGTTCGCCGGAGCGGCCGCCGCGCTGGTGTCCTCCGCGAGCCCGCTGCTGATCGAGGCGGTCGCCGGTCTGGCGCTGCTGGGGGTGTTCGTGTCGGCGGTGCAGGCCGCTGTGGAGGACGCGCGGCTGCGGCTGCCGGCGGCGGCGACGCTCCTGGTCACCGCCTCCGGCACGACCATCGCAGGGATCGGCTCGGCCTTCTGGGGCCTTGTCGTGGGACTCGTCCTCCTCGCCTGGCTCGTCCCCCGGCGCCGCTAGAGGAGGCCGCGGCGCGCGAGCAGCGGCTCGGTCCGCGCATCCCGCCCGCGGAACGCGCGGTACGCGTCGAGCGGATCGCGGGAGCCGCCGAGCTCGAGCACCCCGCGGCGGAAGCGCTCGCCCGCCGAGCGGTCGAGGCCGCCGTTCTCCTCGAACCACTCGACCGTGTCCGCGTCGAGGATCTCGCTCCAGATGTAGGAGTAGTAGCCCGCGGAATAGCCGCCGGAGAAGACGTGCGCGAAGTACGTGCTGCGGTAGCGGGGCGGCACGGCGGGGAGGAGGAGGCCCGCGCCGTCGAGCACGTCGCGCTCGAAGGCGGCCGCGTCGCGCGGCTCGACCGGTGCCGGCAGGGAGTGCCAGGCGAGGTCGAGCAGGGCGGACGCCAGGTACTCGCTCGTCGCGAAGCCTTCGCCCCACAGCGCGGACGCCTCGAGGCGCTCGACGGTCCCCGCGGGCAGGGCCTCGCCGGTCTCGACGTGGCGGGCGTACTCGGCGAGGAGCCCAGGGCGGCGCACCCACGTCTCGTTCACCTGGCTCGGGAACTCGACGAAGTCCCGGAACACCGCGGTACCGGCGAAGCGCGGGTACCGCGTGCTCGCGAACAGGCCGTGCAGGGCGTGCCCGAACTCGTGGAACAGCGTCTCCACCTCGTCGAGGCTGAGAAGGGCGGGCTCGCCCGGGCCCGGAGCCGACAGGTTCAGGTTGTTCACGACGACGGCGGAGTCACCGAGCAGCGACGTGCGGCTGGAGAGGGAGTTCATCCACGCCCCGCCGCGCTTCGAGTCGCGGGTGAAGGGATCGAGCAGGAACAGGCCCAGCGGCGTCCCGTCCTCCTCGTGCACCTCGAACACGCGGACGTGCTCGCTGTAGCCGGCCAGGTCGCTCCGCTCCGAGAAGCGGACGCCGTAGAGACCGGTGGCGGCGGCGAACACGCCGTGCCGGAGCACCCGCTCCAGCTCGAAGAAGGGACGCAGTGCGCTGGAGTCGACGGAGTAGCTCTCCGACCGCACGCGCTCCTCGTAGTAGGCGCGATCCCACGCCTCGATCGTGAAGCGCGGCGCTCCGGCGGCGTCCTGCTCGGCGTCGGCGGAGGCCTGCATCCGCTCGAGCTCGATCCTCGCGTTCCGGGCGGCGGGAGCGGCGAGCTCGCGCAGCAGCGACAGGACGCGCTCCGGCGAGCCCGCGGTCTGGCCCGAGATCACGAACTCGGCATGCGAGGCCGCGCCCAGCAGAGCTGCGCGCTCGGCCCGCAGCGCGACGATCTGCTGCAGGGTCGCGGTGGTGTCGTGCGGCCCGCCTTCCGCACCGCGGCCGACAGAGGCGCGCAGGACGCGCTCGCGGACGCCGCGGTCGCGCAGACGCGCGAGCCAGGGGTGGCCGGAGTAGAGGGGCAGGGTGATCAGCCAGCCGTCGACGCCGCGGTCGGCGGCGGCGCGCGCGGCGGCCGAGACGTCGGACTCGTCGAGCCCGTCGAGGCCGGCGACGTCCTCGAGGAGGACCGCCCGGTCGTTCGACTCGGCGAGCAGGTCCTTCTCGAAGCGCGTGGTCAGGGTCGACAGCTGCTCGTTCAGCTCGCCGAGCCGTGCCTTCCCCGCGTCGTCGAGGAGCGCACCGGAGCGCTCGAACCCGGTGATCCTCCGTTCCAGGAGATAGGCCGTCTCGGCGTCGAGGTCGAGCTCCGTCGACTGCTCGGCGAGAGCGCGGAGCCGGGCGAACAGGCGCGGGTCGAGGCTGATCGCATCGCTGTGGGCCGAGAGCAGCGGAGCGAGCTCGGCCTCCAGAGCGTCGGTGAGCGGAGTGCGGTCGGAGGCGGCGACGGTGAAGAAGACGGCGCTCACCCGGCGCAGCTCGCGGCCCGCCCGCTCGAGGGCGACGAGGGTGTTCTCGACGGTCGGCGGCTCGGAGGCGCCGGCGATCGCGCCGATCTCGGCGCGGTGCCGGCGGAGGGCCTCGAGGAACGCCGGGCGGTAGGCCTCGGGGTCGACGGCGGCGAAGTCGGGGAGCCCGTGGGGGAGTCCGCTCGGCTCGAGCAGGACGGCGACGGGATCGGGAGCACTCATCCTGCGAGCCTAGAGCGCGAGCGGGGGAGAGGGCTCCGGCTCAGGATCGCAGGACGCGCGCGCTCACCGGGCTCGGCGACCGCGCCGCGAAGGGGCGTCAGCCCCAGTCGTCGTCGTCCTCGCCCTCCACACGGCCCTGCGGCTGCGTGATGTAGGCAGCGTCCTCGTCGGGACGGTAGGTGATCGTCGTGCCGTCGTCGAGTTCGAGCACGGGCCTGCCCTCGAGCCAGGTGAGCGTCCAGCGCCAGTCGGCGGTCGCCGTGCCGGCCGCGGCGAGCTCGCCCTCGACGTCGCCGATGGCGGTGACGACGATCTCGGGGAGGGTCTGCGGCGGCACCTGGCCGACCGACCAGCGGGTTCCGAGCTGCATGGGAGGGGTCCTCTCGACGGTGGGGAGGGAGGCGGGACGGTTCCCGCCCCCCGGGAGCGGCGCTACGCCTCGGTCTCGAGCTCGATGCCGACCGCGAGGGCGTCGCCCTCGGCGAAGTCGAGCGTCGCGATCCTGCCGACGGCCGCGAGGTCTCCCGCGGCGAGTCGGAGAGACGCGACGAGCTCGGCGGGCGCCGTCACCAGGGCGGAGCGGGCCGGCGTCTTCTGCGAGGCCTTCGCATCGGTCTTCGCGCGCCGGATGGCCGTGAGGACGGAGCTCGCCGCGGCCAGGACGGCGGGGTCGCCGCCCAGGCCCTCGACGGCCGGCCAGGGGCGCAGGTGCACCGAGTCGTCGTGCGACCACGACCAGGTCTCCTCCGTCGCGAACGGCAGGAACGGCGCGAACAGGCGCTGGAGGACGTCGAGCGCCCGGTGCAGGGCGGCCGCGGCGGACGCGCCGTCCTCGCTGTACGCGCGCTCCTTCACCAGCTCCAGGTAGTCGTCGCAGAACGTCCAGAAGAACGCCTCCGTCGTCTCGAGGGCGCGGGCGTGGTCGTAGTTCTCGAGCGCCGTCGTCGCGTCGGCGACCACAGTGTCGAGGGTGGCCAGCATGCTGAGGTCGAGAGGGTCGGTGACCTCGGCGCCCTCGGCGAGAGGGAACCCGTGGATGAACTTCGCCGCGTTGAGGATCTTGATCGCCAGTCGGCGGCCGATCTTGATCTGCGTCGGGTTCTGCGGATCGAAGGCCGCGTCGGTGCCCAGGCGCGAGGAGGCGGCCCAGTAGCGGACCGCGTCCGAGCCGTGCTGCTCGAGCATCGCGGCGGGAGTGACCACGTTGCCCTTCGACTTCGACATCTTCTTGCGGTCGGGGTCGACGATGAAGCCGGACACGGTCGCCGTGCTCCACGGGGCGCGGCCGTCCTCGAGCTGCGAGCGCAGGAGGGTAGAGAAGAGCCAGGTGCGGATGATGTCCTGGCCCTGCGGGCGCAGGTCGTAGGGAGCGACCAGCTGCCAGAGCTCGTCGTCGCGCTCCCAGCCGCCCGCGAGCTGCGGGGTCAGCGAGGAGGTCGCCCAGGTGTCCATCACGTCGAGCTCGCCCTGGAAGCCGCCCGCCGCTCCGCGCTGGTCCTCCGAGTAGCCGGGGGCCGGGTCGCTGGAGGGATCCACCGGCAGCGCCGCCTCGTCCGGCACGATCGGGGAGTCGAAGACGGGGTTGCCGTCGCCGTCGAGCGGGTACCACACCGGGATCGGCACGCCGAAGAAGCGCTGGCGCGAGATCAGCCAGTCGCCGGAGAGGCCGTTCACCCAGTTCTCGTAGCGGACGCGCATGAACTCCGGCACGAAGCGCACGTCGCGGCCGAGCTCCAGCAGGCGCTCCTTGAGCACCGCGTCGCGAGCGCCGTTGCCGATGTACCACTGGCGGGTCGACACGATCTCGAGCGGCTTGTCGCCCTTCTCGAAGAACTTGACCTGGTGCGTGATGGGGCGCGGGTCGCCGACCATCTCGCCGGACTCCTTCAGCAGCGCCACGACGGCCTGCTTCGCGGAGAAGACGGTCTTGCCGGCGAGCTGCTCGTAGGCGGCGCGGCCCGCGTCGCTCGTGATCGCGGCGGGAGCCTCCGAGATCAGGCGGCCGTCGAAGCCGATGATCGCGCGGTTGGGCAGGTCGAGCTCGCGCCACCAGACCACGTCCGTGACGTCGCCGAAGGTGCAGATCATCGCGATGCCCGAGCCCTTGTCCTTCTGCGCGAGGTGGTGCGCGAGCACCGGGACCTCGACGTCGAAGAGCGGCGTGCGGACGGTGGTGCCGAACAGCGCCTGGTAGCGCTCGTCGTCGGGGTGCGCGACGAGGGCGACGCAGGCGGGCAGCAGCTCGGGACGGGTCGTCTCGATGAAGACGTCCTCACCGCCGTCGCGGTGGAAGCCGAGGCGGTGGTAGGCGCCGGGCTGGTCCTTGTCCTCGAGCTCCGCCTGGGCGACGGCGGTCCGGAAGGTGATGTCCCAGAGCGTCGGGGCCTGCGCCTGGTAGGCCTCGCCGCGGGCGAGGTTGCGGAGGAAGGCGCGCTGCGAGGCGGCCTGCGACTCGTCGCCGATGGTCCGGTAGCTCTGCGACCAGTCGACGGACAGGCCGAGGGCGCGCCAGACGTCCTCGAACTGCTTCTCGTCCTCGACGGTGAGGCGCTCGCACAGCTCGACGAAGTTGCGGCGCGAGATCGGCTTCTGGTCGGCGGCCTTGCTGCTCTTATTGTCGCCGCCCTCGAACGGAGGCGTGAAGCCGGGCTCGTAGGGGAGCGTCGGGTCGCAGCGCACACCGTAGTAGTTCTGCACGCGGCGCTCGGTGGGCAGGCCGTTGTCGTCCCAGCCCATCGGGTAGAAGACGCTCTTGCCGCGCATCCGCTGGAACCGCGCGACGACGTCGGTGTGCGTGTAGGAGAAGACGTGCCCGATGTGCAGCGACCCGGAGGCGGTGGGCGGCGGGGTGTCGATCGAGTAGACGTCGGCGCGGGTGAGGCCGGTGCGGTCGAACCGGTAGGTCCCGTCGGTCTGCCAGCGGAGGCCCCACGTGCCCTCCAGGCCCTCGAGGGCGGGCTTCGCGAGGAGGCGGTCGGCGAGGGTCATGATGCTCCGGTTCGCTATGGGCGGCACCGCGTCGGTGGTGATGGTGCCTGGATGGGGCTCCGGGGCGAGTCGCCCGCCGGCCGCGACGATTCTACCGGAGCGGCGGGAGCCGGGTCAGTCGACGACGGGGGCGAAGCCGGCGCGGACGGGCGCGAGCGCCTCGTCGAGATAGGGCACGAGCTCGCCGCGGGTGGGGCCCGCCGCGGCCCAGGCCTGCACGGCCGCCACCGCGGCTCCGACGCTCGCGTAGGCGATGGCGCGCGAGAGGTGCGAGGGCAGCGGGCGCGCGCTCCGCTCCTCCACGAAGCGGGCGATCACGGCCGCCTGCCGCGCGAGGCGGCCGAGGGCCGACGCCTGCAGCTCGTGGACGCTGCCGATCATGTCGGACTGGGTGAGCACCCACGGCACCGTCGCGGGTCCGAAGCCGGAGCCGATCGCGAGCAGCGCGTCGCCGAGCGCGTCCATCACCGGCGCCTCTGCCGCAGTCTCGGCCAGCGCCTCCGGGAGCTCGGCCAGCCGGTCGTCGACCAGCACCCAGAAGACGTCGCTCTTGGACTCGAAGTAGTTGAAGAAGGTGTTGCGCGAGACGCCCGCGCGCTGGGCGATCTGCTCGATCGTCGTGCCCGCGTAGCTCTGCTCGACGAAGAGGTCCAGTGCGGCGTCCTCGAGCATGGAGCGCGACGACGCGCGGGGCCGTCCGCGCTGCACTCCTCGCACCATGACCCGCTCCTGCTCCGCTTCCCCCGACGCGCTAGGATAGCGCCGGACGACTTCGACCCGGCCATCACCGGTGAGTCTCCGGAAGAACGGTGCCGGCTCCGGCCTGCGCCCAGTAGACCCGGACGGGTGCGGCCCGTGACAGCCGATCGAGTGGGAACGCGTCAGCGGGCACTCCTCCGGGAGCGACCGGCCGACCGGTCCAAGCGAGGTGGTACCGCGACCCGGCCCGGGGTCTGAGATCCGGGCGGGCCGTCCTCGTGCAGACCAGCAGCACTGCCAGGAGACCGCACGTGACCTACCCCCTGACCCCGCCCACCCCGCACGGAGCCGAGCCCGCCGAGGGCTCCGCGTTCGGCCGGGGCGTGTCCCCGTCGCCGCGCTTCCCCGAGATCGAGGAGCGCGTGCTCGCGTACTGGAAGGCGGACGACACCTTCCAGGAGTCGATCCGGCAGCGCGAGGGAGCGCCGGAGTGGGTCTTCTACGACGGCCCGCCGTTCGCCAACGGCCTGCCGCACTACGGGCACCTCCTCACCGGCTACGCCAAGGACGTCTTCCCCCGCTTCGAGACGATGCGCGGACGGCAGGTGCACCGCCGCTTCGGCTGGGACACCCACGGCCTGCCCGCCGAGCTCGAGGCGGAGCGGCAGCTCGGCATCACCGACAAGTCCCAGATCGAGGAGATGGGCGTCGCGGCCTTCAACGCCGCCGCGAAGGAGTCGGTGCTGCGCTACACCGGGGAGTGGCAGGACTACGTCACCCGCCAGGCGCGCTGGGTCGACTTCGACGACGACTACAAGACGCTCGACCCCACCTTCATGGAGTCGGTGATCTGGGCGTTCAAGCAGCTCTACGACAAGGGCCTCGCCTACGAGGGCCACCGCGTGCTGCCGTACTGCTGGCGCGACCAGACGCCGCTCTCGAACCACGAGCTGCGGATGGACGACGACGTCTACAAGATGCGGCAGGACCAGACGGTCACCGTCACCTTCCCGCTGGTCGGCGAGACGGCGGAGGCGCTCCAGCTGACGGCGGTCCGCGCTCTCGCGTGGACGACGACGCCGTGGACGCTGCCGACGAACCTCGCGCTCGCCGTCGGGCCCGACATCGAGTACGCGGTCGTCCCCGCCGGCCCGAACGGCGCGGCCGACGGCAGGGGCGAGCCCGAGGAGCGCGAGCTCTCGGCCGAGTACCTGCTCGCCATCGACCAGGTCGGCGCCTACGCGAAGGACCTCGGCTATCCGGACGCGGAGTCGGCCCTGGCCGCCGTCTCGCGCACCCACCGCGGCTCCGAGCTCGAGGGGATCAGCTACGACCGCCTCTGGGACCACTACGCGGACACCGAGGCCTGGGGCACGCAGAACGCGTGGCGCATCCTCGTCGCCGACTACGTGACCACCAGCGAGGGCACCGGCATCGTGCACCAGGCGCCCGCCTACGGCGAGGACGACCAGAAGGTCTGCGAGGCGGCGGGCATCCCCGTCATCATCTCGGTCGACGACGGCGGCCGCTTCCTGCCGCAGATCAGCGAGGTCGCCGGCCTCCAGGTCTTCGACGCGAACAAGCCCCTCACGCAGCTCCTGCGCGCGGGCCACCGGCTGCTCCGCCAGGCGAGCTACGAGCACTCGTACCCGCACTGCTGGCGCTGCCGCAACCCGCTGATCTACAAGGCGGTCTCGAGCTGGTTCGTCCGGGTCACCGCGATCCGCGACCGCATGGAGGAGCTCAACCAGGAGATCACCTGGGTCCCCGAGAACGTCAAGGACGGCCAGTTCGGCAAGTGGCTCTCGGGCGCGCGCGACTGGTCCATCAGCCGCAACCGCTACTTCGGCTCGCCGATCCCGGTGTGGAAGAGCGACGACCCGGAGTACCCGCGGATCGACGTCTACGGCTCGCTGGACGAGCTGGAGCGCGACTTCGGCGTGCGCCCGGACGACCTGCACCGGCCGTTCATCGACGAGCTGACCCGCCCGAACCCCGACGACCCGACCGGGCGCTCGACGATGCGCCGGATCAGCGACGTCCTCGACGTCTGGTTCGACTCCGGATCGATGCCCTTCGCCCAGGTGCACTACCCGTTCGAGAACGCGGACTGGTTCGACACCCACAACCCGGCGGACTTCATCGTCGAGTACATCGGGCAGACGCGCGGCTGGTTCTACACGCTGCACGTGCTCTCCACCGCGCTCTTCGACCGCCCGGCGTTCCGCAACGTGGTCAGCCACGGCATCGTGCTGGGCAACGACGGGCAGAAGATGTCCAAGTCGCTGCGCAACTACCCGGACGTGGCCGAGGTCTTCGACCGCGACGGCTCCGACGCCATGCGCTGGTTCCTGATGTCGAGCCCGGTCCTCCGGGGCGGCAACCTCGTCGTGACGGAGGAGGGCATCCGCGAGGGCGTCCGCCAGGTGCTGCTGCCGCTGTGGAGCACCTGGTACTTCTTCTCCCTCTACGCCAACGCCTCGGCGGGCGGCGGCTACGAGGCGACCAGGCGCACCGGCTCCGAGGACGTCCTCGACCGCTACCTGCTGGCCAAGACCCGCGATCTGGTCGAGACCGTGACCGGCCGGCTCGAGGCGCTGGACTCCACGCTCGCGGCCGCCGCGCTCCGCGACTTCAGCGACGTGCTGACGAACTGGTACGTGCGCCGCTCCCGCGACCGCTTCTGGCAGGGCGTCGACGAGGACGGCCGCGGATCGGAGGCGTTCGACACGCTCTACACGGTCCTCGAGACCGTGTGCCGCGTCGCCGCCCCGCTCCTGCCTCTCGTCACGGAGCAGATCTGGCAGGGCCTGACCGGCGGCCGCAGCGTCCACCTCACCGACTGGCCGGAGGCGGACGAGTTCCCCGCCGACCCTGCGCTCGTGCACGCGATGGACGCTGTCCGCGGCATCTCGTCCACCGCGCTCTCCCTCCGCAAGCAGGCCGGGCTCCGCGTTCGCCTGCCGCTCGCGCGCCTGACCGTGGTGGTCGCGGACGCCGCCGAGCTCGCGCCGTTCGAGGCGATCCTCCGCGACGAGCTGAACGTGAAGGAGGTGTCGCTGGTGCCGCTGGTCGACTCCAGCGCCGCCGACTACGGCGTCACCTCCCGTCTCGCGGTCAACGCGCGCGCCGCCGGGCCCCGGCTCGGCAAGGGCGTGCAGACCGTGATCAGGGCCGCCAAGGCCGGCGACTGGAGCGAGACGGACGGCGTCGTCACCGCCGGCGGCGTCGAGCTGGTCGAGGGCGAGTACGAGCTCACGCTCGAGGTCGGCGGCTCGGCCGGCGACGACCGCGCCATCGCCCTGCTCCCGCGCGGGGGCTTCGTGCTCCTCGACACGGCGACCACCCCCGAGCTCGAAGCGGAGGGGCTCGCCCGCGACCTCATCCGCGCGGTGCAGGACGCCCGCAAGGCGGCCGGGTTCGAGGTCAGCGACCGGATCGTCCTGGAGGTCGTGCTCGACGAGCCGAGCCTGCAGGCGCTCGAGCCGCACGCGCTCTGGATCGCGGAGGAGACCCTCGCGACCGGATGCGCGTTCACTCCGCTCACCACGGCTCTCGAGGGCGGCGAGGGCGCGATCGCCGTCGGCCCCGCGGGCACCGCCATCATCCGCGTCGAGAAGGTCGAGGCCGCCGATGTCTGATCCGTTCGAGCCGGACGACGCCGACCGCGCAGCCGCCGACGCCGTCTACGCCGCGCTGCTGGAGCGCCTGGGCGAGGCGAGCGTCCGCCCGCGCCTCGCTCCGACCCGGCGCGCCGTCGAGATCCTCGGCGACCCGCAGCGCGCCTACCCGGTGATCCAGATCGCCGGAACCAACGGCAAGACCTCGACCAGCCGGATGATCGAGAGCCTGCTGCGCGCCCACGGGCTGCGGGTGGGCCTGTTCACCAGTCCGCACCTCGAGCGCTTCAACGAGCGCATCGTCATCGACGGAGAGCCGATCTCGGACCGGAGCCTCGCCGACAACTGGCAGGACGTCGAGCCGTACCTGCGGATGACCGACGCCGAGCTGGCCGAGCAGGGCGAGGCGCCGCTGTCCTTCTTCGAGGCGATCACCGTCCTGGCCTACGCGGCCTTCGCCGACGCGCCGGTCGATGTGGCCGTCGTCGAGGTGGGGATGGGCGGCGAGTGGGACTCGACGAACGTCGCCGACGCGCAGGTCGCCGTCTTCACGCCGATCGCCCTCGACCACACCGACCGCCTCGGCTCGACGATCGAGGAGATCGCGCGCACCAAGTCGGGCATCGTCAAGCCGCTCGCCTCGGTGGTCTCCGCGAGGCAGGTCCCGGAGGCGGAGGCGGTGCTGCGGCACGCGGCCGAGGCCACCGAGTCGACGATCGTCGTCGAGGGGGCGGAGTTCGACGTCGAGTCGACGACCGTCGCCGTCGGCGGCCAGGTCGTCACCGTCCGGGGACTCGTCACCACGTACGAGCAGCTGCTGCTGCCGTTCTTCGGCGACCACCAGGCCGAGAACGCCGCCGTGGCCGTCGTCGCGGTCGAGACCTTCCTGGGAGGCGGGACGCAGGAGCTCACCGGCGACGTCCTCGACGAGGGCTTCGCCGCCGCGACCTCCCCGGGCCGCCTGCAGCTCGTCGGACTGGCTCCGCGCACCGTCGTCGACGCGGCGCACAACCCGCACGGGGCCGCGTCCCTCGCCGCCGCTCTCGGGCGCTACTTCGACTTCGACCGCGTGACGGCCGTCCTCGGCGTGCTGGCCGAGAAGGACGCCGAGGGGATCCTCCGGGAGCTCCGCCCCGTGGTGGACGAGCTGATCGTGACCACGGCGCCGAGCGATCGGGCGATGCCCGCCGAGGAGCTCGCCGCGCTCGCCCGCACCGTGTTCCCGGAGGAGGCGGTCCGCGTCGCCGACGACCCGCTGGGTGCTCTCACGGCCGGCCGCGTCCTCGCGGCGCGCACCGACAAGGGCGCTCTGCTGGTCACGGGCTCGATCACCCTCGTCGGCCGCACGATCACTGCGGCCCGCGACGAGAACTGGATGGGCGCGTGAGGGCCGGGCGCCCGCGGCGCTCGCGGACCGTCCGGGAGAGCCTCGGCTCGATCGTGCTCGGCTTCGAGGCGGTCATCGTCTTCCTCGCCACCCTGGTGGCCTTCGGGCTGAAGGCGGCCGACCCCGTGGTCGTGCTGGTCGGGGGAGCGGTGGTCTGCCTCGCGCTCGTCGCCACTCTGGGCCTGCTGAACCGGCCGGTCGGCTTCCGCATCGGCTGGGTGCTGCAGTTCGTTATCGTGGCCTCGGGCCTGCTGGTCCCGATCATGTACGTGATCGGCGCCGCCTTCGTGGCGCTGTGGACGTACTGCATGGTGACCGGCACCCGCCTCGACGCTCAGACGCGCCGGGCGGCGGAGCCCACCGCCCCCACCGAAGGAGACCGCTGAACCATGGCCACTCAGGAGACCCTCGTCCTCGTCAAGCCCGACGGCGTCGCCCGCAACCTCACCGGCGAGATCCTCCGCCGCATCGAGGCGAAGGGCTACTCCCTCGTCGACGTGAAGCTCGTCGAGGCCGACCGCAAGCTGCTCGCCGCCCACTACGCCGAGCACGAGGGCAAGCCCTTCTACGAGCCGCTCGTCGAGTTCATGGAGAGCGGCCCGATCGTCGCCCTGCGCATCGCGGGCGACCGTGTGATCGAGGGCTTCCGCGCCCTCGCCGGCACCACCGACCCGACCACGGCCGCTCCCGGCACCATCCGCGGCGACCTCGGCCGCGACTGGGGCCTCAAGGTCCAGCAGAACCTCGTGCACGGGTCCGACTCCGAGGAGTCGGCCGCGCGCGAGCTCGGTCTCTGGTTCGCCTGAGCCGCTCGGCCGCCTGCCTCTGACGACGTCCGTCAGAGGTAGGCGAGCACGTTCAGCCTCACCTGCGCGATCACCGCGATCAGCAGGTAGCAGAGCAGCGTGATGAACGGGACCCAGCCGTAGGCGGCACCGGCGAAGCGGCGCACCCCGGCGGGGACGGGGAACACGCCCTCACGGAGGTTGCGGAGCGTCACCAGCCAGAAGCCCGGGATGACGACGGCCCAGGTGAGCATGCACCAGGGGCAGAGGGTTCCGAGCGCGAAGACGCTCGTCGCGATGAGCCAGCCCACGAACACCAGGGCCAGCAGGAAGCCGACGTTGAAGGCCGCCCAGAACCACCGGTCGAACCGGGCGCCCGCGAGCAGGCCCAGCCCCACCACGATCGGCGCGATCCAGGCCGCCAGGCCGATGAGAGGGTTCGGGAAGCCGAAGACCGCGCCCTGCGCCGAGTTCAGGTTCGCACTGCACTGCACCAGCAGGCTGAAGTCGCAGCCGAGGCCCGCATCGGGGTTCTCGAGAGCGGCGAACTTGTCGTTCGTGAGAGCGAAGGCGGCGGTCCAGCCGATCACGCCGAGGACGATCAGCAGGACGGCGAAGAGGACGGGGCGCTGCTGGGTGGGGGCGTCGCGCACCCCGGGATCGCTGGACACCGGGGGATTATGGCACGCGCCGGATCGGCGCCTCTGGGAATGCGTGCGATAATCGGAGCCGTCGGTCCGGGGGACCCCGCATCGACGCGAAGAAGGTTTACCGGGCGAGTACCGGGCCACAGGAGATCGACAGCGTTCCGCGAATGGACGCGCCGGATCTCCGCTCCGCCGGGAGTCGACCGCAGGTCGCACCGCGGGGGAGCGCGTGTCGGATAGTCAGTTCCGAGTGTGCAGCTGCAACCGGAGTCCCGCGCCACGAGCGCGACGGGACCGGGGGAGCGGAAGGATTCGCGGCGGGCCGAGGCCCCTCGCACGAGAGAAGCATCCGGGAAGACGACGCGGCGGACGACCCGGCCGAGGAGTGCACCAGGAATGGTGGAAGACAACAGTACGAGCGGATCCGATCCGGACCGCGACGAGCCCCGCAGCGGGGCCAGGAAGATCAGCCGCCTCTTCGGTGGCCGCCGGGCGACCCGGCGGACCGAGTCGAGCGCGCCAGCGACAGGGGAGACGATCATCGACAGCAACGAGACCGACCAGACCGGAGCCGAGGGCACCGAGCTGCCCGAGACCGGGAGCGCCGCGGAGGCGGCCGAGCCGTCGACGTCGACGGGCGCGGTGTTCTTCAACGCCCTCCCGCAGACCCCGGGCGCCGAGCAGGAGGAGCCGCGACGGCCCGCACTGCCGAGCCCGTCGCTGCTGTTCCAGGCGCCGGTCCTGCCCGACTACGTCGAGCTGGCTCCGCTGCCTCCCCGCGGTGCGCCGCTGGGCGTCCAGGAGGAGCGCGAGAGCCCGGCCGAGGAGCAGGGCTCCGTCCGCCGCCGCTCGCGCCGCCGCAGCGGCGAGAGCGAGAGGTCCGGCTCCGACGACCCCGAGAACACCGTCGTCCGGGTCCGCCAGCCGCGCGAGCAGCGCGAGGCCCGCGAGCCCGAGCTCATCACCGAGCCGCAGCGCATCAAGGGCTCGACCCGCCTCGAGGCCAAGAAGCAGCGCCGCCGCGACGGCCGCGACGCCGGCCGGCGCCGCACGGTCGTCACCGAGTCGGAGTTCCTCGCCCGCCGGGAGGCCGTCGACCGCGTCATGGTCGTCCGCTCCAAGGAGGACAGCATCCGCATCGGAGTGCTCGAGGACGGCGTCCTCGCCGAGCACTACGTCGCCCGCTCGCAGGAGGCGTCGCTCATCGGCAACGTCTACCTCGGCCGCGTGCAGAACGTCCTCCCGAGCATGGAGGCCGCCTTCGTCGACATCGGACGCGGGCGCAACGCCGTGCTCTACTCCGGCGAGGTCGACTGGGACGCCGCGAACAACGCCGGCGGCCCCCGCCGGATCGAGCTCGCGCTCAAGCCCGGCGACCGGGTCCTCGTCCAGGTCACGAAGGACCCCGTCGGCCACAAGGGCGCCCGTCTCACGAGCCAGATCTCGCTCCCCGGCCGCTACCTCGTCTACGTGCCCAACGGCTCGATGAACGGCATCTCGCGGAAGCTCCCGGACACCGAGCGCGCCCGCCTGAAGAAGATCCTCAAGGAGGTGCTGCCCGAGAACGTGGGCGTCATCGTCCGGACCGCGGCCGAGGGCGCCACGGAGGAGCAGCTGACCGTCGACGTCGAGCGCCTGACCGCGCAGTGGACGGCGCTCAGCGCGAAGGCCGCGAGCGGGCAGGCTCCCGCTCTCCTGCACAGCGAGCCGGACCTGCTGATCAAGATCGTCCGCGACGTCTTCAACGAGGACTTCGAGAAGATGGTCATCGCCGGCGACGACGCCCGCGAGACCATCGAGCTCTACCTCAGCCAGGTCGCACCCGATCTGCTCGAGCGCGTCGAGGTCTACACGGGTGACAAGGACGCGTTCGACGAGTTCCGCATCACGGAGCAGATCGAGAAGGCGCTGGAGCGCAAGGTGTGGCTGCCCAGCGGCGGCTCGCTCGTGATCGACCGCACCGAGGCGATGAC
This sequence comes from Rathayibacter sp. AY1B4, assembly GCF_002932815.1. Classification (NCBI taxonomy): domain Bacteria; kingdom Bacillati; phylum Actinomycetota; class Actinomycetes; order Micrococcales; family Microbacteriaceae; genus Rathayibacter; species Rathayibacter sp. AY1B4. Next base: position 225,775 of record NZ_PSWN01000001.1, read on the forward strand.
GGTGGTCGACGTCAACACCGGCAAGTTCGTCGGCTCGGGCGGGAACCTCGAGGAGACTGTCACGAAGAACAACCTCGAGGCGGCCGAGGAGATCGTCCGCCAGCTGCGCCTGCGCGACATCGGCGGCATCATCGTCGTCGACTTCATCGACATGGTGCTCGAGTCCAACCGCGACCTCGTGCTCCGCCGCCTGGTCGAGTGCCTGAGCCGCGACCGGACGAAGCACCAGGTCGCCGAGGTCACCTCGCTCGGCCTCGTGCAGATGACCCGCAAGAAGCTGGGCCTGGGCCTGCTCGAGACCTTCAGCGAGAACTGCGAGATCTGCGCCGGGCGCGGCGTCATCGTCCACCACGACCCCGTGCTCAAGCACCGGTCGACCGCCGCTCCGCAGCAGGAGCAGCGCCGCCGGGGCAAGGGCGGCGAGCAGCAGCCCGCCGCCTCCGGGCGCTCGAACGGCGGGCAGAACGGGCAGGGCGCGCCGGCCACCAAGCCGGTCAGCACCCACGCCATCACGGACGACGCGAAGAACGCGCTCGCGCAGATCGCCGCCAGCACCATCCACCCCCAGGCCGTGCGCCAGGCGGCGGAGGAGGCGGCCGCGCTGGTCGAGGACGCCGCCGAGACCGTCGAGGCCATGGCGCCGGAGGAGTCCGCCACGGCACCCGAGGAGCAGCCGTCCGAGCCGAGCCGTCGCGGCGAGCGTCCCGCCCGGGGTGAGCGCCGTCGTCGCAGCCGCGACCGCGAGCCGCGCCAGGAGGCCGCCGAGACGGCGGCCGTCGAGTCGGCTCCCGTCGAGACCCCGGTCGAGAAGGAGATCGAGCCGGCCGCTGCCGCGCCGATCCTCGACATCCCGATCGCGCCGGTCACGCCTCCGCGCCGCGTCCGCAGCGAGGTCGCCGAGCACCTGCTCGACTCCGTGCTCGACGCTCTGCCGGCCCCGAAGCAGCCCGGCCAGGGCCGTGCGAAGAGCCGGCGCGTCACGACGGCCGCGCTCACCGGAGTCGCGGTCATCCCCGAGCAGACCCCGCGCCGCGCCGACCAGTAGCGCGACCCGGTGTCAGGAGGGCCCGGTGCCCGGCGAGAGCCGGCGCCGGGCCCTCTCGGCGTCCCGGTCGCGCCCGCGGACGCGGAGCCCGCTCCGCCTCAGCCGCTCGACCAGCTCCCGCGCGCCGACGGGGACCGCGCCCGCGGCGACGAGCTCGTCGATCCGCTCGTCGGGCACGTCGTAGTGGTCCAGGTCGAAGCCGCGCTCGGGCACGCCGAGACGGCGCGCGAAGTCGTGGAGCTCCTCGAGCGAGACGTCGCTCACGAGGTGCGCCCACAGCCGGCCGTGCGCCGGCCAGCGCGCGGCGTCGACGAGGATGGCCATTCCCCGATCGTAGGCGGCGCGCCGTCCGTCCACGTGCCTCCTCCTCGACTATCGTGACGGGGTCGCCGGTCGGGTGGACACGGCTTCGCAGTCGTGTGCGTTTGACCGTGGAGCGCGGATCCCGTACTCTTGACCGTTGGTGTGGCGCGATCCATGTGCTCACGCAGATTTCCGTTGTCGCTCCGCCCCTCACGGGGCGCGGGCCGCGGTGCCGGTTCCCTCGTGTCGTGAGGAGACGGGTACGAACCGGAAGACCGGGGCTCAGCCCCGTCCCTACAAGCCCCGGACGAGGCCTCCGCTCCGTCCAGACGAGAAACAGGTACGAGAAGTGGTTTACGCAGTTGTGCGCGCCGGCGGTCGGCAGGAGAAGGTCGAGGTCGGCACCATCGTGACGATGGACCGCGTCAAGGCCGACGAGAACGGCACCGTGCAGCTTCCTGCCGTGCTGCTCGTCGACGGTGAGTCGATCACCTCGGACGCGGCGACCCTCGCGGGCGTCACCGTCACCGCCGAGGTGCTCGAGGACCTCCGTGGTCCGAAGATCATCATCCAGAAGTTCAAGAACAAGACCGGTTACAAGAAGCGCCAGGGGCACCGTCAGGACCTCACGCGCGTCAAGGTCACTGGCATCAAGTAGTCCTGCAAAGGAATTGAGCTGACCTGCGGAGCGAGCCATCGCCCTGCAGGGCAACAGCACGGGGCTGCGGCCCCCCGGTCTCGAGGAGATGAGAAATGGCACACAAGAAGGGCGCGAGCTCCACTCGCAACGGTCGCGACTCGAACGCGCAGCGTCTCGGCGTCAAGCGCTTCGGCGGCCAGGTCGTGAACGCGGGCGAGATCATCGTCCGCCAGCGCGGCACCCACTTCCACCCCGGCGCGAACGTCGGACGCGGTGGCGACGACACCCTGTTCGCCCTCTCGGCGGGCGCTGTCGAGTTCGGCAGCAAGGGCGGCCGCAAGGTCGTCAACATCGTGGCGGCCGCCCAGTAGGGTCGACCTCCTCGGCCGCACAGGCACAGGACGCAAGGGGCGGGCTTCGGCTCGCCCCTTGCGCGTTTACCGGGGCACAGCCCCCCGGCGCCGGCATCCCGGCGCCGCACGCACTCACGGACGGATTCACACCATGGTCACCTTCGTCGACAACGTCACGCTGCATCTGCGTGCCGGCCACGGCGGCAACGGCTGCGTCTCCGTCCGTCGCGAGAAGTTCAAGCCGCTCGCCGGCCCCGACGGCGGCAACGGCGGGCACGGGGGCGACATCGTCCTCGTCGCCGACCCGCAGACGACGACGCTGCTCGCCTACCACCGCCACCCGCACCGCAGCTCCGAGAACGGCGGTCCCGGCATGGGCGACCACCGCGCGGGCGGGAACGGCGAGCTCATGGAGCTCCCCGTCCCGGTCGGCACGGTCGTCAAGTCGCCGGACGGCGACCAGCTGATCGACATGGACGAGCCCGGCCTCCGGTTCGTCATCGCTCCGGGCGGGCAGGGCGGGCTCGGCAACGCCTCGCTCGCCACCACGAAGCGCAAGGCGCCCGGCTTCGCGCTGCTCGGCACGCCGGGCTGGGAGGGCGACGTCGTCCTCGAGCTGAAGACCGTCGCGGACGTCGCGCTCGTCGGATTCCCCTCGGCGGGCAAGTCGAGCCTCGTCGCGGCGATCTCGGCGGCCAAGCCGAAGATCGCGGACTACCCGTTCACGACCCTCGCGCCCAACCTCGGCGTCGTGCAGGCGGGGGAGTCGCGGTTCACCGTCGCCGACGTGCCCGGTCTCATCGAGGGCGCGAGCGAGGGCAAGGGCCTGGGCCTGGAGTTCCTCCGCCACGTCGAGCGCTGCACCGCGCTCGTCCACGTGCTCGACTGCGCCACGCTCGAGCCCGGCCGCGACCCGCTGACCGACCTCGACATCATCCTCGGGGAGCTGGCGGCGTACCCCGTCGGCGACGGACAGGTGCCGCTGATCGAGCGCCCGCAGCTGATCGCGCTCAACAAGGTCGACGTGCCCGAGGCCCAGGAGCTGGCCGACTTCGTCCGGGCCGACCTCGAGGGCCGCGGCTACCGCGTCTTCGAGATCTCGACGGTCAGCCACTCGGGACTCCGCCAGCTGACGTTCGCCCTCGCCGAGATCGTCGAGAAGCACCGCCTCGAGCTCGCCGCTGTGCCGCGGGTGGAGCGCATCACCATCCGCCCCCGCGCCGTGGACGAGAAGGACTTCGAGATCCGGGTCGAGGGCGGCTCGTACGGGAACGTCTATCGGGTCCTGGGCACCAAGCCCGTGCGCTGGGTCGCGCAGACCGACTTCACGAACGACGAGGCCGTCGGCTTCCTCGCCGACCGTCTGGCCAAGCTCGGAGTCGAGAACGGCCTCTTCTCGGCCGGAGCGGTCGCCGGCTCCACCGTCGTCATCGGCCCCGGCGACGGCGTCGTCTTCGACTGGGAGCCGACCCTCACCTCGACCGCCGAGCTCATCACTGCGCCCCGCGGAACGGACCTCCGCCTCGAGGACAACCGGCGCAAGACCCGCAACGAGCGTCGCGAGGACTACTTCGAGCGGATGGACGCCAAGGCCGAGGCCCGCGCGGAGCTCGAGCGCGAGCGCCAGGGCGGCGTCTGGCGCGTCGCCGACGAGGGCGACGGCACGGAGGCCGGCGAGGAGAGCTGACTCCCGCCGCCGGGGTCGTCTGCCTCTACACTGGCCGGATGCCGCAGACGACCCCCGACAGCAGTGCGCTGACCGAGCGGTTCGCCGCCTCCCGCGTCGCGTCGCGCTCCCTCCGCAGTGCGACCACCGACCTCAAGAACCGGGCTCTGCTCGCCATCGCCGACGCGGTGCGCTCGAGCGCCGAGCGCGTCGTCCCGGCGAACGAGCTCGACCTCCAGCGGGGTCGCGAGAGCGGGATGAGCGCGGGCCTGCAGGACCGCCTCCGCCTCGATGCAGCGCGCCTGGGGTCCCTCGCCGACGCCGTCGTCGCGGTCGTCGGGCTCACCGATCCGGTCGGGCAGACGGTGCGGGGATCGAACCTGCCCAACGGCGCCTCTCTCATCCAGGTGCGGGTCCCGTTCGGCGTGGTCGGAGCGATCTACGAGGCGCGCCCGAACGTCACCATCGACATCGCGGCGCTCGCCCTCAAGAGCGGGAACGCCGTGATCCTGCGCGGAGGCTCGGCCGCGGAGAACACGAACCGCGTCCTGGTGGAGCTGCTGCAGGAGGCCGTCGCCTCCGTCGGCCTGCCCGCCGAGCTGGTGCAGACGGTCGACGACCACGGCCGCGAGGGCGCGAAGGCCCTCATGCGAGCGCGCGGCTACGTCGACGTCCTGGTGCCGCGGGGGAGCGCGGGCCTCATCGAGTCGGTCGTGACCGAGTCGACCGTCCCTGTGATCGAGACGGGCGCCGGAGTCGTCCACGTCTTCCTCGACGCCAGTGCCGACGAGCAGTGGGCCGTGGACATCGTCCACAACGCCAAGGTGCAGCGTCCGAGCACCTGCAACGCCCTCGAGACCCTCCTCGTCCACCGCGACGCCGCCGAGCGCCTCCTCCCGCCCGTCCTCGGCCGGCTCGCGGAAGCGGGAGTGACCGTGCACGGCGACGAGCGCGTCGCGGCGCTCTGGCCCGACGCGGTGCCCGCCACCGATGAGGACTGGTCCGCGGAGTACTACTCGCTCGACCTCGCCGTCGCGATCGTCGACGACCTCGACGCCGCGATGGCCCACATCGACCGGTACTCCACCCACCACACCGAGTCGATCGTGACGAACGACCTCCGGAGCGCCGAGCGCTTCCTCGCCGAGGTCGACTCCGCGGTCGTGATGGTCAACGCCTCCACCCGCTTCACCGACGGCGGGGAGTTCGGGTTCGGCGCCGAGGTCGGCATCTCGACGCAGAAGCTGCACGCTCGGGGCCCCATGGGTCTTCCCGAGCTGACCAGCACGAAGTGGCTGCTGCGCGGCGCGGGACAGGTCCGCGCCTAGCGCCCGGACCGGCGATCCGGCGTCGAGCGGCGTCCGGGTAGACTCGTCGGAGCCCCGCCGGGGCGACCACGACCTCCAAGGAGCACTGCATGTCCCTCGCGACGACCGTCCTCGCCGAAGCAGCGGCCCACACGGAGCTGCCGTTCCCCCCGATCGTCTTCGGCCTGATCGCCGCCGTCGCCTTCACGGCCCTCGGCTTCGTCACCTGGAGCTACCGCGACGTGGCGAACCGCCACTCGCACAAGACCGGCGCCGGCTCCCACGACCAGCACGGTCACGGACACTAGGCGGGGAGCCCAGCGATCGTGACGTCCGCCGCGAGCGGAGGCCCGCGGCGTCCGCGCATCGGCGTGATGGGCGGCACCTTCGACCCGATCCACCACGGTCACCTGGTCGCCGCCTCCGAGGTGGCCCAGTCGTTCGACCTGGACGAGGTCGTCTTCGTGCCCACCGGCCAGCCGTGGCACAAGAAGACGGTGACCTCCGCCGAGCACCGGTACCTGATGACGGTGATCGCGACGGCGTCGAACCCGCGCTTCACCGTCAGCCGCGTCGACGTGGACCGGATCGGCACGACCTACACGATCGACACCCTGCGCGACATCCACGCCGCGCACCCCGACGCCGAGCTGTTCTTCATCACCGGCGCGGACGCGGTCGCTCAGATCCTGAGCTGGAAGGACTACGACGAGCTGTGGGAGCTGGCCCACTTCGTCGCCGTCAGCCGGCCGGGGCACGTCCTCAACGTTTCGGGATTGCCGGCCCAGGACGTATCCTTGTTGGAGATTCCGGCACTGGCGATCTCCTCGACCGACTGTCGGAGCCGCGTCAACCGGGGTCATCCGGTCTGGTACCTGGTTCCCGACGGTGTCGTCCAGTACATCTCGAAGCACCACCTGTATCGGAGCACGTCATGACAGTTCAGCCCGAGGAGAAGCCGCTCACCCGGCGCGAGATCCGCGAGCGCGAGAGGCGCGAGGCCGGTGCGGCCACGACCGCCGCCGTTCCGACGACGTCCCGCCGAGCTGCCACCGCGACCGCCACCACCGCCGGCGACATGCCCGTGCTGACCCCAACCCAGGCCCTGCGGATCACCCCCGTCGAGCCGAGCCCCGCGAGCGAGCCCGACCTGCGCACCTCCTCGATGGAGATCGTCGCCACCGAGAACGCCACGGGCCGCCAGCTGACCCGTCGAGAGCTGCGCGCACTGCTGGCGCAGCAGCAGGCGGAGAAGGTCGCCGCCGCCCCGGAGGCGGAGCCGCCCGCCGACGAGGAGCGGTCCGACGACGAGCGCTCAGACGACGTCGAGGGCGCCCTGGAGCGCGCCTCGGCGCTCCCGCCGACCGGGGCGGTCCCCGTGATCGAGGCGGCCGACGAGTCCCGTGATGCGGAGCCGGTGCCCGAGGGTGCAGCGGAGCAGGAGCCGGAGGGCGACGGGGACGTCGTCACCGAGGACGCCCCCGAGGCGTCCGAGGAGGAGGCGGACGAGTCCGCTACCGATGCGACCGCGGACGCCGACGCGGCCGACGCGGCCGAGGTGCACGAGGCCGAGATCGAGAGCCCCTCCTCCGACGACGAGAGGCCGTCCTCGGACGCCTCCGACGAGCGCGACGCGGACGACGAGCAGCCGACGGCCGGCGAGCAGCCCGAGCAGCCGCACCTGAACACCGCGCTCTTCGCGTCGGTGGGCGGATCCCTCGACATCGCCGACGAGAAGGCCACCGAGATCACCGGGAGCTTCGAGCCGCCGATCGAGCACCTCGCCATCACCGAGGAACTCGACAGCAAGTCGAAGGAGGAGGTGGACGCCTCGTTCGACTCCCTCATTGCGAGCGGAGTCGCCGCCACCGGCGCCGTCACCACCACCAACGCGCTGATCCTGCCGACCACGGGCCCCGGCGCGACCGTCGGCACGGACACGGGGGAGATCCTCGTCACCGGCTCGTTCGACCTCCCGCGCAGCCTCGGCTCCACGGGCCAGCACCCGAACCTCTACGACTCGCCCGATGTGGACCGCTACGTCGACCGCATCGACCGCGAGCAGCCCGTCGGCGAGTCCGAGCCGGTCCGGGCGTCCAGCGCCGTCTCCACCCACGCCGCCGGCACTTCGATGATCGCGCCGCAGAAGCGCGCCGGCGTGAGCGTCCCGGTGGTCCTCGCGATCACCGCGGCCGTCCTGCTGGTCGGCGCGATCGCGCTGTTCATCGGCGGCTTCGTACTCAACATCTTCTGATCTCCACCACCGACACTGAAGGCTTCATGACTGCGACCGATTCCGCCCGCGCCCTGCTCCAGCTCGCGGCCACCGCCGCCGACTCCAAGGGCGGTGAGGACCTCGTCGCCCTCGACGTCTCGGGGCCGCTGCCGCTGGTCGACATCTTCCTCCTCGCCACCGGCCGCTCCGAGCGCAACGTGGTCGCGATCGCTAACGAGGTGGAGGACCGCCTGAACGACTCCGGCGCCAAGCTGCTGCGCCGCGAGGGCCGTGCGGAGGGCCGCTGGATCCTCCTCGACTTCGGCGACCTCGTCGTGCACGTCTTCCACGAGGAGGACCGCATGTACTACTCGCTCGAGCGCCTCTGGAAGGACTGCCCGACGGTGCCGTTCACCCTCGAGCAGCCCGTCGCCGTCGACTCGTCGACGTCCTCGAACTGACGAACACGCCCGGCGACAGCGCTCGATTTCACTTCACGCGAATCGTGTTGTAGTTTATTCGAGTTGCTTCCGCCGGGCGGAGACAGCGAAAGACAGCACGACGCAAAACAGAACATGGGTCCGTGGCGCAGCTGGTAGCGCACCTGCATGGCATGCAGGGGGTCAGGGGTTCGAATCCCCTCGGATCCACCGAACAGGTCCGCACTCCTCAGGGAGTGCGGACCTTCGTCGTTCACGGCGATATAGGGTCCGGCGCCGTCCTGTCCGGCGCCGTCCTGTCCGGCTCAGGCCGGTCAGGCCAGCCAGGACCGTTCCCGTCCGGCCACCGGGTCCCCCTGCTGGTCACGCACGGGTCGGCCCGACCGGCTCCACATGGCCGCCGCATCCGGCGAGGAATCCGGAGAGCTCGCCCCAGGCGTCCTCCCCGATCGTGGTGCCCGGGCGCCGTGCGAGATCGGCCAGAGCGTCCGTCAGCTCGTCGACTCCCGTCACGATCCTCGTCCGTGCCGCTCCCGTGCCCTGCCATCCGGGCGCGTACGTCCTGACGTCGGGGTGGCTGTAGAGCACGGCCGTCTCGAACCACGGCGTGGGCAGTCCGTTCAGGGCCAGGTACTCCTTGAACCTCGCGGCCTGGATCCGGACCTGCCGGGCGGGGACGTGCTGCTCGACATGCGTGCGCACCGTCCACCGCGACACCGTCCCCGGTGCGATCTGAACCGCGAAGGCCTCGGGCAGGGCGTCCTCGTCGAGGAGGACGCCGTAGGAGGGGTGGACGGTACCGGGTCGCACGCCGTCGAAGACGACCCCCTGCCAGTACTTGGCCTCGATGATGAGCGCGCCGTGCCGGGTGAGCAGCAGATGGTCGATCTGCGCGAGGAAGCGGCGCGTCGTGCGCGCGTCTACCGGTACGAAGACGACGTTCGTGGCGAGGACGCCGGACAGCCCCGCCGAGGCGCACGCCTCCCGGATCAGGGTGTGCGAGACGGCCTCGCTGCTCCAGGTCCTGGCGAGCGCGTCACGGGTCTGCTCGACCTCCTCCTGCGCCGTCTCAAGCTCGGTCCGACTGAGGTCGCGCTCGGCGTCGCGCGCGCGCGTCAGTGCCTTGAGCGCCGCCTCGTGGCTCCGGTCGCGCTCGGCGATCGTGCGCTGGTGCTCCTCCGAGGCCTCCTTCGCGGCCTGCTCCGCCGCCGCTCCCGCCGCAGTGCGCCATCGGCGGCCGACGACGACCGTGATGAGGAGGGCCAGGAGCAGGGCGGCCGCGACGGCCCAGGGCAGGTACTCGTTCATGGTCCCCAGGCAAGCACGGACCACCGACCGTGCGCCGCGACGGCTCCCGATCGCGCCGCTCGGCAGACTGGCCGCAGTGCGCTCGCTCGTGCCCTGTCCGGACGTCTTCGTCGGCGTCCGCCTGCGCGCGCAGGCGGAGACGCCGACCCTGCGCCGGCCGATCGCGCGGGCGGAGCCCTACCGCCGCCTGGCGGACGCGATGCGCGACCAGCACGAGGTCCGGCCAACCGGCGTCGAGGGCACGCTGCTGGGCCCCGTCGGCCGGCAGCCGTTCCAGGGGATCAGCGTCGCCGGCCTGCACACGCACGTCGTCGACACCACCGGCGGGACCGGCGGCCACATGCTCGCCGCCTCCGGAGTCGCGGGCCTGCTCGAGATCGAGCAGTACGGCGGCATCACCGTCCGCCTGTCGGAGTCGGACGACCCGCCGCGAGCCGACCTGGACGCGGCGGCCAGCGCCGAGATCCGCGCCGTGGAGACCGGCCACCCGCCCTGAGCGGCCCTACCCTGGACGCATGCCCTCACTGCGCGACGTCCACGCCGTCATCGACCGTCTCTGGCCCGAGGCGGCCGCCGAGAGCTGGGACGCGCCCGGCCTGGTCACCGGCGACCCCGACGCCGCGGTGGAGCGGATCCTGCTCACGGTCGACGTGGTCTCCGACACCGTCGCGGAGGCCGTCGACGGCGGCTACCAGCTCCTGGTCGCGCACCACCCGCTGCTGCTGCGCGGCGTCACCTCGATCGCCGAGGACGGCTACAAGGGCCGCCTGCTCGCGGACCTCGTCCGGGGCGGCTGCGCACTGATCTCGGCCCACACGAACGCCGACATCGTCGCGGACGGCGTCTCGGACGTGATCGCGACCCGCCTCGGCCTGACCGGCACGACGCCGCTCGTCCCGGGCGCCGACCCGTCGATCGGGCTCGGCCGAGTGGGCGACCTGCCCGAGGAGCTGACGCTCGGACGCCTGGCCGGAGCCGTGGCCGAGCTCCTGCCGGCCACCGCAGGGGGAGTGCGGGCCGCGGGCGCCTACGAGACGCCCGTGCGCCGCGTGTCGCTCTGCGGGGGAGCGGGGGACTCGCTCCTGGACGCCCCCGCCGTCCGCACGAGCGACGTCTTCATCACCGCCGACCTCCGGCACCACCCGGCGTCCGAGGCGCGCGAGAAGGCCCTGCACGGCACCGGCCCCGCCCTCATCGACGTCTCGCACTGGGCGAGCGAGTGGCTGTGGCTCGACGTCGCCGCGACCGCGCTGCGGGAGGCCCTGCCCACGGTCACCGTCGAGGTGAGCGAGACCCGCACCGACCCGTGGGATTTCGCGATCGTGCACTGACCCGCCGCGGGCACGGGAGAATGGACGCGGCGCGCCCGTACTGCGCGCCGGGAACGAGGACCGCCACGTGAAAGCCAGCCCCGCACACCAGCGCGAACTCCTGACTCTCGCGAGTCTGGACACGAGGGGCGCGCAGCTGCGCCACGCCCTCGCGACGCTCCCGCAGATCGCGCGGATCCAGGCGATGCAGGCCCGCGACAACGAGACCCGCCGCTCCCTCGCCGAGCGCACAGGGCGCCTCGAGGACGTGCGCACCGAGCTCGGGCGCATCGAGTCCGACGTCAGCGTGGTCGAGAAGCGGCTCACCCGCGATCGCGACCGCCTGCAGACCGCATCCGCGGCCAAGGACATCGCCGCGCTCGAGAGCGAGATCACCTCCCTCGTGAAGCGGCGGGGAGACCTCGAGGACATCGAGCTGACCCTGATGGAGCGGATCGAGGGCATCGAGTCCGAGGTCGCCGCGGCTCAGGCCGAGCGCGACGAGGTCGTCGCCTCGCTCGGGACCCTCGCCGAGGAGCGCGACGCGCAGGCCGAGAAGCTCCGCGACAAGCAGGAGGCGCTCGCCCGGGACCGGGCGGACCTGGTGACGACCCTTCCGGAGGACCTGGTCGAGCTCTACGAGAAGCAGCGCGCCCGCTACGGAGTCGGCGCGGCCCTCCTCCGCGGGAAGGTGTCGGAGGGGAGCGGCGTGGCCCTCACCGAGTCGGACCTCTCCTGGATCCGCGCCTCCGCTCCCGACGAGGTCGTCCTCTGCCCCGACAGCGGCTGCATCCTGGTGCGCGGCGAGGAGTCCACCCTCGCCTGAGCCGTACACTGGACGGGCGAACGGGCCGGCAAGACGGTCGCGTCACCGCGGCGAGAGCCGTGGTGCCGAGGAACGTCCGGGCTCCGCAGAGCAGGGCGGTGGGCAACACCCACCCGGGGCGACCCGCGAGACAGTGCCACAGAGAACAGACCGCCGTCGGCTCCGGCCGGCGGTAAGGGTGAAACGGTGGTGTAAGAGACCACCAGGGGCCGGAGTGATCCGGTCCGCTCGGTAAACCTCGCCCGGAGCAAGGTCAGACAGAGGACGATGCGGCTGCTCGTCGGGTCCTCGGGTAGACCGCTGGAGGGTCACGGCGACGTGGCTCCGAGAGAGATGGCCGTCCAGCGCCCGCCGAGAGGCGCGGCGTGAACAGAACCCGGCGTATCAGCCGACCCCTTCGCCACGAGATGCCCCGCCTCGGCGGGGCATCTCGCGTCTCCGCCGGTTGCTTCGCGCTCCCGCCCGCAGTCAGCGCGACGGCCTGCGGTGGCGGTTCCCGGGTCTCGATACACCCTTGCGCGGCTACTCGTTGAGACTGGCGCATGCTCTCTCTCGCGCTGGCTCCTGCGGACGAAGCGGTGCATCACGACGTCCGGCAGGCGCCGATCCCGGAGGACGGTCCTGAGACGCCGCTGCGGATCGACCGCCGAGGATCAGGTGCCCCGGCCCCGTCGTGGCTCATCGCGACGACTGGACCCCGAAAGTCCGATCACGCCCGTGCGCCACGGCGCCACGCACGAGGCGAACCGGCGGAACGCGTGGCGGCGTTGCGCCGTAGCCGTCCGCACCCCGCTCCCCGGAACGCGTCACCTCCCGAGGCCGACCGCGCCTCGGCGGGCGGGGACCGCCGAGGAAGAAGACTCAGCCCCGCCCTGCGAGCGCGGCCGCGCCGAGGATGCCGGCGTTGTTGCGGAGCGCCGCCGGGATGATCGGGGTGCGCAGGTCGAGCAGCGGGAGGAACTCGTCGTGGTGCTTGGAGATGCCGCCGCCGACGATGAAGAGATCGGGCCAGAGCAGCGCCTCGAGGTGGGAGTAGTAGCGCTGCAGGCGCTTCGCCCAGTGCTTGTAGTCGAGGTCGTCGCGCTCCTTGGCGGCGAACGAGGCCTTCTTCTCGTAGTCGCCGCCGTGGATCTCGAGGTGGCCGAGCTCAGCGTTGGGGATGAGGATCCCGTCGTGGATCTGCGCCGTCCCGATGCCGGTGCCGAGGGTGGTCATGATGACCAGGCCCTCCTTGTCCTTCGCCGCTCCGAAGCGCGACTCGGCGTAGCCCGCCGCGTCGGCGTCGTTGACGAAGAAGATGTTCCGGCCGATCGCGTCCTCGAACAGCTTCTCGGCCTCGAGGCCGATCCACTCGTCCGACACGTTCGCCGCCGACATCGTCCGTCCGTGGACGACGACGGCGGGGAAGCAGATGCCGACCGGGGTGTCCGAGGGCAGGTCCGGGATCTTCTCGAGGATCTGCTGGACGGTGGCGACGATGTCCTTCGGCGTGCCTCCCGGGGGAGTGGCGAGCTTCATCCGGTCGCTGAGCAGGGTGCCCCCGGCCAGGTCCACCGAGGCCCCCTTGATGCCCGTTCCCCCGATGTCGATCCCGATGGCGGTCGCCGCAGCAGTCATAGCGGCCATGCTAGCGAAGGGCGGGGGTGCGGACCGACGCGGGCTGCGGCGTAGGATCGCGGCATGGCTGACGGCGACGCGAACTCCTGGTGGTACAACCTCAAGGCCGGCACGGTGGAGCAGGGATTCGTGTCCCCCTCGGTCGACCGGGTGGGACCCTTCTCCTCTCGCGAGGAGGCGGAGCACGCCCTCGAGCGGCTGCACGAGAACAGCCGCAAGTGGGCCGAGGAGGACGCCGCCGAGGACCGCTGACCCCGGTTACTCGTAGCTGTGCTCGGCGCCGGGGTAGGCGCCGGACTCCACGTCGTCCCGGAACGCGGTGACCGCTCCGGTGAGCACGCCGCGCAGATCCGCGTACTGCTTCACGAAGCGGGGGATGCGGCCGGTGGTGAATCCGGCGAAGTCCGTCCACACGAGCAGCTGTCCGTCGACGTGCGGTCCCGCTCCGACTCCGATCGTGGGGATGCGCAGCTCCTCCGTCACCTGACGTGCCGCGTCCGCGGGCACCATCTCGAGGACCACGGCGAACGCCCCGGCCTCCTGGACGGCGCGCGCGTCGGCGAGCAGCTGCTCGATGCCCTCGCCGCGTCCCTGGACCATGTGGCCGCCGAGCCCGTGCTCGCTCTGCGGCGTGAAGCCGATGTGCGCCATCACGGGGATGCCCGCCTCGACGATGCGCCGGATCTGCTCGGCGGAGCGGACTCCGCCCTCGAGCTTCACCGCGTGCGCGTGCGTCTCCTTCATGAAGCGGAACGCCGTGTGCAGCGCGTCGTCGGCACCCGACTCGTAGGAGCCGAAGGGCATGTCGGCGACGACGAAGGCGCGCTCGACGGCTCCGGCGACGGCACGTGCCAGCGGGATGAGCTCGTCGACGGTGACGGGCAGAGTGGTGTCGTAGCCGAGCACCGTGTTGCCGGCGGAGTCGCCCACGAGGAGGAAGTCGATCCCGGCGTCGTCGAAGATCTTCGCCGTCAGCTGGTCGTAGCTGGTCAGCCCGGTGATGCGGACACCGGAGTCCTTCGCGTTCTGGAAGTGGCGGGTTCGAACGCGTTTCACGGGCTGCGCTGACATGGGCGCCAGTCTACGGCGCGCCTCGGGCGCCCCGCGGGCCCCGGTCGGAGGCAGTAGCCTGAGGGTCGAAACAGGAGGGGTCTGGATGGACAAGCAACGGGACTTCGTTCTTCGCACCATTGAAGAGCGAGGGATCAAATTCGTTCGCCTCTGGTTCACCGACGTCGTCGGCACGCTGAAGTCGGTCGCGATCGCGCCGGCCGAGGTGGAGGGCGCGTTCGCGGAGGGGCTCGGCTTCGACGGCTCCGCCATCGAGGGCCTCACCCGCTCCTTCGAGGCCGACGTCCTCGCGCATCCGGATCCGTCGACCTTCCAGATCCTCCCGTGGCGCGGAGAGATCGACCCGACGGCGCGGATGTTCTGCGACATCACCACGCCGGACGGCCAGCCCGCCGTCGCCGACCCGCGCAACGTGCTCAAGCGCACGCTGGCGAAGGCGGCCGAGCGCGGGTTCACCTTCTACACGCACCCCGAGATCGAGTTCTACCTCCTCAAGTCGTCGTCCTTCGGCGCCGAGGGTCCGGAGCCGGTCGACTCCGCCGGGTACTTCGACAACGTCCCCGGAGGCACGGCGCACGACTTCCGCCGCCGCTCCGTGCGCATGCTGGAGGATCTGGGCATCTCGGTCGAGTTCAGCCACCACGAGGCGGGCCCCGGCCAGAACGAGATCGACCTCCGCTATGCGGACGCGCTCACCACGGCCGACAACATCATGACCTTCCGCACCGTGATCAAGGAGGTGGCGATCGAGCAGGGCGTCTACGCGACGTTCATGCCGAAGCCGCTCTCCGGGCACCCCGGCTCGGGTATGCACACGCACCTCTCGCTCTTCGAGGGCGACGTGAACGTGTTCTACGAGCAGGGCGCCCAGTACCAGCTCTCGAAGCTCGGCCGCCAGTTCATCGCCGGGCTGCTGAAGCACGCCCCCGAGATCACCGCCGTGACGAACCAATTCGTCAACTCCTACAAGCGGCTCTGGGGTGGCGACGAGGCGCCCAGCTACGTCTCGTGGGGCCACAACAACCGGTCCGCCCTCGTGCGCGTTCCGCTCTACAAGCCCAACAAGGGGCAGTCCTCCCGCATCGAGTACCGGGCGCTGGACTCCGCGGCGAACCCCTACCTGGCGTACTCGCTGCTCCTGGCAGCCGGGCTGAAGGGCATCGAGGAGGGCTACGAGCTCCCGGCCGAGGCCGAGGACAACGTGTGGGCCCTGTCGGACGCGGAGCGCCGGGCGCTCGGCTACGGCGCCCTGCCCGCCAGCCTCGACCGCGCCATCTCGCTGATGGAGGAGTCCGAGCTCGTGGCCGAGACGCTGGGCGAGCAGGTGTTCAACTTCGTGCTGCTCAACAAGCGGAAGGACTGGGCCGAGTACCGCGCCCAGGTCACGCCGTACGAGCTGCGCAGCAACCTCGAGATGCTCTGACGCCTCGGCCATGCCCCGCGAACGCTCCCTCCGCGACGTCGCACGCCTCGGCTTCGCCGCGCTCGGCGAGACCGGGGCGCGGCTGGCCGAGGCGGAGGAGCTGGCCGGGCGGCAGCTCGAGTCGGTCCTGCCCTCCTTCGCCCGGGTGGCGGATCCGGACGAGGCGCTGCTCGCTCTGATCGACCTGCTGCGACGGCACCGCGACAGCATGGACGCGGTCCTCGCCGACGACGAGGCCCTGACCCGGCTGCTTCTGGTGGTGGGGGCCTCCTCCGGCCTCGCCGACTTCCTCCAGCGCCGGCCCGACGAGCTGGCCAGCGTGCTCGAGCCGGTGCGCACGCTCCCCGGGCGCGCCGAGATGAAGGCCGAGCTGCTCGAGTCGGTCGGCGCCGTCGACGGCTTCTCGTCGCTCCGGGAGGAGGCGGGCTGGACGGCGCTGCGCGTGCGGTACCGCCGCCTCCTCACCAGGATCGTCGTCCACGACCTGAGCCAGGCCGACCCCGTCGCGGCGATCGACCGGGTGACGAGGGCGCTGGCCGACCTCGCCGGAGCCGCGCTGGAGGCGTCCCTCGCCGTGGCGCGGACCGAGCTGGTCGAGGGCACGGGCCCGGGTCGCTTCGGCCGGGACGAGGTCGCCGCCACCCGCTTCGCCGTCATCGGCATGGGCAAGGCGGGAGCGTCCGAGCTCAACTACGTCAGCGACGTCGACGTGATCTTCGTCGCCGAGGGCGACCCGGAGAAGGAGCTGACGAACGCCCGTGCGATCGACGTCGCCACCCGGCTCGCCGTGCTCCTCATGCGCGGAACCTCTGCGCTGGCGATGGAGCCGGAGCTCTGGGAGGTCGACCCGAACCTGCGCCCGGAGGGCAAGCAGGGCGCGCTCGTGCGCACCCTCGAGTCGCACATCACCTACTACGACCGGTGGGCGAAGAGCTGGGAGTTCCAGGCGCTGCTCAAGGCGCGTCCGCTCGCCGGCGACCAGGAGCTGGGGCGAGCGTACGTCGACGCGGTCGCGCCCAAGGTCTGGTCGAGCGCCTCCCGCGAGAACTTCGTCGAGTCGGTGCAGCGGATGCGGGAGCGGGTCACCGAGAACATCCCGCAGAACGACGTCCACTACCAGATCAAGCTCGGGCCCGGCGGCCTGCGCGACATCGAGTTCACGGTGCAGCTGCTCCAGCTCGTCCACGGGCAGACCGACGACGAGATCCGCATGCCCGGGACCCTCCTCGCCCTGGGCGCCCTCGCCGACCGCGGGTACATCGGCCGCTCCGCCGCGGAGGAGTTCGCGCAGGACTACCGAGCACTCCGGCTGCTCGAGCACCGCCTCCAGCTGCGGCGCCTGCGACGCACGCACCTGATGCCGCGGGACGAGCACGAGCTGCGGACCCTCGCCCGCTCCAGCGGGCTCGCCCGCACGGCGGAGGAGCTGCTGAGCGTCTGGAACGGGATCAAGCACCGCGTCCGGGGCCTGCACGAGCGCCTGTTCTACCGTCCGCTGCTCTCCGCGGTCGCCGCGCTCTCCGACGGCGGCGCCGAGCTGTCCACCGGCCAGGCGGAGGCGCGCCTCGCCGCCATCGGCTTCGCGGACGCCCGCGGGGCGCTCGGCCACATCGCCGCGATGACCTCGGGCGTCTCGCGCCGCGCGAGCATCCAGCGCCACCTCGTGCCGGTGATGCTGCAGTGGTTCGCCGACGGACCGGACCCCGACTACGGCCTGCTCGCGTTCCGGCGCCTCAGCGACGCACTGGGCGGGACGCCCTGGTTCCTCCGGATGCTGCGCGACTCGTCCGGAGCCGCCAAGCGGCTCACCACGGTGCTCTCCGGATCGCGCTTCGTCGGCGAGCTGCTCGACCGCATCCCGGAGTCGGCGGCCTGGCTCGAGGACGACGACGCCCTCCGCCCCCGCAGCGCCGCCCAGCTCGCCGAGGAGGTGCGCGCCGTGCTCGCCCGGCACGAGACGCCCGACGCGGTCGCCTCGGTCCTCCGCTCGATGCGCCGGCGCGAGGTGCTGCGGACCGCCATGGGTGGCGTGCTCGGCCTCAGCTCGATCGAGGAGATCGCGACCAGCCTCACCGACATCATCAGCGCACTGCTGGGCGGCGTGCTCGCCGCCATCCGGCGCGGCAGTGCGACCCGGCCCGGCGCCGACGCGGAGTTCGCGATCATCGGCATGGGCCGGTACGGAGGGGCGGAGCTGGGCTTCGGCTCCGACGCCGACGTGATGTACGTCCAGCGACCCGGCACCGCCGAGCCGCACCAGGCCCAGCTCTACTCGCAGTTCGTCGTCGCCGAGCTGGTCCGGCTCACGGAGGACTCCCGCCTGCCGCTCGACCTCGACGCCGACCTGCGGCCCGAGGGCAAGAACGGGCCCCTCGTGCGCTCCCTCGACTCCTACCGCGCCTACTACGCCCGCTGGTCGCTGACCTGGGAGGCGCAGGCGCTGCTCCGGGCGCGGGGAGTGGCGGGGGACCAGGCGCTCATCGAGGACTTCGAGGAGCTGGCCGATGGGGTCCGCTACCCGGGAGCGGTCTCCGACCGCGACATCCGCGAGGTTAAGCGGATCAAGGCACGGGTCGAGAGCGAGCGTCTGCCGCAGGGAGCCGACCCGCGCCGTCACCTCAAGCTCGGCCGCGGATCGCTGAGCGACGTCGAGTGGCTGGTGCAGCTCCTCCAGCTGCAGCACGCGCGGCGGACCCCGGCGCTGCGGACCACCTCTACCCTCACCGCCCTCGCGGTCGCGGAGGAGGAGGGCATGGTCGGCCCGCAGGACGCGGAGCGGCTGCGTGCCGCGTGGATCCTCGCGTCCCGTGTCCGCTCGGGCACTACGCTCTGGGGCAACCGCACCAGCGACGTCCTCCCGACCGACCGCCGGCAGCTCGAGGGCGTCGCGCGCCTGCTGGAGTACCCGGCCGGGTCTGCGACGGCGCTCGAGGACGACTACCTCGGCGTGACCCGCCGCTCCCGCGCGGTCTTCGAGCGCCTGTTCTACGGGCCGGCCGCGGGAGACGCTCCCTCCTACCGCTGACGCCCGCGCGCCGGGGACGGCGAAGGGCCGCCCCTCCGAGGAGGAACGGCCCTTCGGCAGTGCTGCGGGATCAGACCCCGTAGTACAGCTCGAACTCGAACGGGTGAGGACGCTGCGCGAGGGGCTTGATCTCCTTCTCGCGCTTGTACTCGATCCAGGTGTCGATGAGCTCCTGAGTGAACACGCCGCCCTGGAGGAGGAAGTCGTGGTCGGCCTCGAGGGCGTCGAGAGCCTCGCCCAGGGTCGCGGGGACCTGCGGGATGAGCTTCGCCTCCTCGGGGGGCAGCTCGTAGAGGTCCTTGTCGACCGGCTCGTGCGGCTCGATGCGGTTCTTGATGCCGTCGAGGCCCGCCATCAGCTGCGCGGCGAACGCGAGGTACGGGTTGCCGGAGGCGTCGGGCGCACGGAACTCGATGCGCTTGGCCTTCGGGTTCGTGCCGGTGATCGGGATGCGGATGGACGCGGAGCGGTTGCCGGCCGAGTAGACCAGGTTGACCGGCGCCTCGAAGCCCGGGATCAGGCGGTGGTACGAGTTGACCGTCGGGTTCGTGAACGCGAGGACGGCGGGGGCGTGCTTGAGCAGGCCGCCGATGTACCAGCGCGCGAGGTCCGAGAGACCGCCGTAGCCGTTCTCGTCGTAGAAGAGCGGCGTGCCGTCGTTCCACAGCGACTGGTGGGTGTGCATGCCCGAGCCGTTGTCGCCGAAGAGCGGCTTCGGCATGAACGTGGCGGTCTTGCCCCACTGCTCGGCCGTGTTCTTGACGATGTACTTGAACTTCAGGATGTCGTCCGCTGCGTGGACCATCGTGTCGAAGCGGTAGTTGATCTCGGCCTGGCCGCCGGTGCCCACCTCGTGGTGCGAGCGCTCGAGGATGAGGCCGGCGTCGATCAGCTTGAGGCAGATGTCGTCGCGGAGGTCGGCCTGCTTGTCGACGGGGCTCACCGGGAAGTAGCCGCCCTTGTAGGGCGTCTTGTTGCCGAGGTTGCCGCCCTCCTCGACGCGTCCCGAGTTCCAGGCGCCCTCGACCGAGTCGACGGAGTGGAACGCGGAGTTCTGCGTGATCTCGTAGCGGACGTCGTCGAAGATGTAGAACTCCGCCTCGGGGGCGAAGAACGCGGTGTCGGCGATGCCGGTCGACGCGAGGTACTTCTCGGCCTTCTTCGCGACCTGACGCGGGTCCTTGGAGTAGATCTCGCCGTTGCGCGGGTTGTAGATGTCGAAGACGAGGATCAGCGTGCGCTCGACGCGGAACGGGTCCACGTAGGCGGTGGTCACGTCAGGGATCAGCTGCATGTCCGATTCGTGGATGTTCGCGAATCCGCGGATCGAGGACCCGTCGAAGAGCTGACCGACGGAGAAGAACTCCTCATCGACAGTCGAGGCGGGGATGTTGAAGTGCTGCTGGACACCGGGGAGATCGGTGAACCGGATGTCGAGGAACTTGACGTCCGTGTCCTTGATGAACGAGAGCACCTCGGAAGAATCTTTAAACATGCAAAGGTCTCCAATGGCGTAACGGGGTGCTGCAGAGCGCAGCCGTTCCAGGGTAGTGACGGGGGGTTTCCTCACCGTGTCCCTGTTGTTTCCGACATGTTACGGGGCCCGTCCGGGGTCGGGCTCCACGTCGTCTGCCGGACCACCCGCTCCTCGGTCCGCTCCGAGACGCCGCGGATAGGATCGGAGGATGCCAGCCGCCGACCGCAGGACCTTCGCCGACGCCGCCCCGAGCTCGTACCCGGGGGAGCGTCTCGGCCTCCCCCGAGAGGGCCGCCTCTCGGTCGGACGGTCCGGCCGCCGCATCGCCGCCCTGGCCGTCGACTTCGCCGTCCCCGCTCTGCTGTCGCTCGCGATCTTCGACTACGACCGCTGGGCGAGCCTGCTGCTGTTCGTCCTGCTGCAGGTCGTCTTCATCCCCACCATCGGCGGCAGCATCGGGCACCGCCTGCTCGGGATGCGCGTCATCCGTCTCGGCGGGGGCTGGGTCGGCGTGTGGCGCCCGATCGTGCGCTCTGTGCTGCTGGCCGTGCTGGTGCCGGCGCTCGTCTGGGACTCGGACCAGCGCGGCTTCCACGACAAGGTGGCCGGGACGGTTCTCGTCCGCTACTGACTCGCGCCGCAGACGGAGCAGGCCGGCCGGGAGAGATCCCGACCGGCCTGTCGCGTCGTGCGTCAGCGCGATCGCTGAGGGCGCACCTTGAAGGGGTCGACGCCCTTCGGGATGGGCAGCGACGTGTTGAGCGAGGAGAGCCGGTTCTTCACCGCGAGGACCTCGGCCTTGGTGAGGACCTTCTTCGTCTTCGAGAGGCGGCTCGGCACCTTGTGCAGAGGAGTCGCATCGGCGTCGGAACCGACGTGCACGAAGGTGACGGGGACGTTCGGCAGGATCCGCGACACCTTGCGCCGCTCGTCCTCGAGCATGCGCTTGGTGCGGGAGGCGGGGCCCTCCGCGATCAGCACGACGCCTCCGCGGCCGACCGCGCGGTAGACGGCGTCCTGGGTCTTGCCGTTGACGGCGACGGGCATCTCCCCGCCGGTCCAGGTGCCGCGCAGTCCGCTTCGCAGGACGGCGCCGACCGCGCCGGGCTGCCCGGCGATCTGCCCGTAGGCGGCGCGCTCGGCGCGACGCGAGAGCACGGCGAGTCCGGCGACCAGGCCGGCCATCACGCCCACGATGATCCACAGCGCGATCACGAAGCCGTTGCCGTTGCCGAGCAGGATGCCGAGGAGCACGCCGAGCAGGATCGGGAGCAGGAGCGCGAGGAGGATGATCCAGACGGCGCTGCTGTCGTAGCGGCGGGTCATCTGGAACACCTGCCACATCTGCTTGAGACGTCCGGGTTCCTTGACCGCCTTCGTCGACGGGTCCGTGCTGCGTGCCATGACGTCAAGGATACCGAGCGGGAGCGCGGCGGCGGACCCCGGACGCGGATCCGGCTCCTCCACAGAGGGCACGTGCGACGATCCGTCCACCGATCGGGATCGACGGGCGTCCTCCGCCCCGACCTGCGGTCAGGCTCGCCTCATGACGAGCAGCGGGACGGTCCAGTGCCGGAGGATCGGCGGAGTGCGGACGGGGAGGCGGCGGACGCCTGCGCCGGACGCCGCACCGCCGGCCGAGCGGACGATGCGGCCGCGGGAGGCCGAGGCGCTGCAGGTGTCGGCGGTGGCTCGGCTCGCCGAGCACCGCCACCGCGAGCGCATCGTCCGGGTGGAGTCGTCTCCGAGGAGGCGCATCGTCTCGACCGCCCCTCCCGTCGTCGCCACGCTCGAGAGGTTCCTGCGGGTCGAGCGGGGGATCGGACTCGGCGCCGCGGTCACCCTCCTCGCCCCCGTGGTGGGCGCGGTCCGCTCGGCCGCGCTCGAGGGAGCATGGCTGGCTCCGACGACGGACGACATCGGCTTGACAGAGGAGGGTCGGCCCCTGCTGCTGCTGACGACGCCCGCCGTCGACACCCCGCGTGCGGCGCGCGACGCGCTGCAGCGGGTCCTGGAGCGCCTCGGGATGCTCTGCCCGGAGCTGCCGGTCGCCGCCCTCGCGCGGCACCGCGACCTGCTGGCGCTGGAAGGCAACCTCTACGGACTCGCGGATCCGCAGGGGATAGGCGAGGCGGTGCGGGCCCTGCCGACGTCCGGCGCGGATGCACGGGGTCGGGAGGCGGTGCCTGCTCCGACTGCCCGGCACCGGCGGGTCCATCCGCTCGACGGCTGGCAGGACCGCCTCCGGGCGTTCGTCGTCCGGCGTCGGGGACCGCTCTCGGTCGGGACGGCGATCGTGCTGGGAGCGGTGCTCGCCGGTTCGCTCGCGGGCGGGCCCGATCGGCAGGTGCAGGATGCGGAGGCGTCGACCGCAGCCGCGCCCGTTCCGGCGCGGTCGGCTCCGCCGGCGGTGGCGACCGCGGCACCGCCGGCTCCGGTCGCGGCGACCTCACTCGACGCCGAGCAGGCGGCGGAGGTGCTGATCGACGCGGTGCGCGCGTGCGGGGACCGGGAGTGCGCCCGCGGTCTGGTCACGGCGGACTCGCCGCTCGGCGACGCAGCGGACGGCCCCGCCTCCGCTGTCCCGGCGACGGGGGAGGCGTCGGCCGTCCTCGTCGACGTGAACGGGGCATCGGCGGTCGTGCACCTCCGGACGGCCCTGGGGACGACAGCGGCCTCCGTCCTGATCATCAGGACGGAGGCCGGCTGGCTCATCCGCGACGTCTACACCGGAGCGGCCTCGTGAGAGGCGCGCTCAGGGGGAGCGTGTCAGATGCCGAGGTCGTTCTCGAACGAGCCCTCCTCGAGGCGCTCCTTGATCGCGACCAGGAAGCGCGCCGCGTCGGCTCCGTCGACCGTGCGGTGGTCGTACGAGAGCGCGAGGAAGACGGTCGAGCGGATCGCGATGGCGTCAGCACCGTCCACCTGCACGACGGCCGGCTTCTTGGTGACGATGCCGGTGCCGAGGATCGCGGTCTGCGGCAGGAACACGACGGGAGTGTCGAACAGGGCCCCGCGCGAACCGGTGTTGGTCAGCGTGAAGGTACCGCCGGCGAGCTCGTCGGGCTTCAGCTTGTTGTTGCGGGTGCGCTCGGCCAGGTCTCCGATGGTGGAGGCGATCTGCGCGAGGTTCAGCTCGGACGCGTTCTTGAGGACCGGGGTCAGCAGGCCGCGCTCGGTGTCGACGGCGATGCTGATGTTCTCGTGGTCCGGGTAGACGATCGACTCGCCGTCGAGGGTCGAGTTGATCACCGGGTAGGCCTTGAGCGCCTCGGCCGCCGCGAGGGCGAAGAACGGGAGGAAGGACAGCTTGGCGCCGGTCTTCTCCTGGAAGCTCTTCTTGACCGAGTCGCGGAAGCGGGCGACCGCCGTGACGTCGACCTCGATGACCGAGGTGAGCTGGGCGCTCGTCTGCATCGACTCGACGGCGCGCTGCGCGAGGACCTTGCGCAGGCGCGACATCGGCTGCGTGGTGCCGCGAAGGGGCGAGGTCTCGAGCGGGGTGCGCGCGGCCTTGGCGGCTGCGGCGGCGGGCGCCGAGACCGGGGCGGCCGGAGCCGACTTGGCGGCCTCGACCGCGTCGAGGACGTCCTGCTTGCGGATGCGGCCGCCGACTCCGGTTCCCGTGAGGGTGGAGAGGTCGATGCCGTTCTCGCCGGCGAGCTTGCGCACGAGCGGGGTGACGTAGCCGGGGTTGGAGTCGGTGGGCTCCGGGGAGGCGGCGGGCGCGGCGGCTGCGGGGGCCGGCGCGGCGGCGGCCGGCGCGGGAGCCGACGGAGCGGGGGCCGCGGCCTCGGGGGC